>DATCLH010000028.1:0-10799 GCA_036564035.1 Thermaerobacter sp. | reverse complement strand
GGTGGGCGCGGGATAGCTGAAGACGTTGTGGAACTTGGCCTTGCCCGCCACCAGGGCATCCATCATGTCCTCCCGGGTGATGCCCAGGGGCGCGGCCAGGTCTTCCGCCACCCGGTAGATCAGCTGGGCGTGGCCGACCTCGTCCTGCACCTTGGCCATCAGGGCCAGCTTGCGGCGCAGGGTCGGCGCCCGGGGGATCCACTCCCGCTCGGGCAGGGCGCCCATGATCTCGCTGTTGGCGTGGGTCTGGATCAGCCGCAGGCACTGGCGGCGGTACGCGTCAGGCATCCAGTCCCCCGCCTCCACTTTCTCCCCGCGCTCGATGCGGGCGGTGAACTCGGCGAGGCGTTCCTCCTCCCGCCAGTGCAGGCCTGCGGCCGGCCGGGCGGCCTCCAGCCCGGCCCCTTCCGGGCCCGGTTGGGCGGCGCCGGCCGCGAGCGGCGCCGGCTGGGCAGCCGGCATGCCATGGTCCGTCATGCTTCTCCCCTCCCGTGGCGGCCCCGGCCTGGGCATCCCGCCTCCGGCCTGCCGGCGGGCCCTGGCGCCCGGATTCGGATCCAGGCCCGTGCCGGCATGGGCCGCAGGCGACTCTCCGGCGGCCCGGGCCGGGCGCCCTTGCCACCGCCGGCCCAGGCCGGGGACCGCTCCGTGTCTCCCCCAGGGTGACGCGTCCCCAAGCTTGAGAACTCGACCAAAACTGCAGGACGCGGGGCCTCAGACGGGGCCTACCGGTTCCCGCCTGCCGCCCGACCGGCCCGGGCATCGTCGGACGAACCCGCCCCCGGGTCCGGGCCGGGTTCGTCCCCCGCCGGTGTCTCCAGACCCTGCAGGATCAAGCCGGCGAAGGCCTCCGCCACCTGCTCGGGCGACAGCGGCCCCTCGGGCGAGTACCAGTGGTAGGACCAGTTGACGGCCGAGAGGGCCAGCAGGGCGGCGAACCGCGGGTCGACCGGGCGGAACTCGCCCCGGGCCATCCCGTCGGCGATCAGCTCCCGCCAGCGGGCCTCGTAGCGGTCCCGCTTGGCCTGGATGCGCCGGCGCAACTCGTCCCGCAGGAACCGCCACTCGTGGAAGAACACGCTGGCCGTATCCCGGTGCTCGGCGATGACCCGCATGTGGGCGGCCAGCGCCCGCCGCAGGCGCTCCCGCGCCGTCCGCCCTTCCTGCCACGCCTGCTCGATCCCCGCCAGGAAGCGGTCCGCAGCCCGGTCGACGATCTCGAACAGCAGCTCCTCCTTGCTCTCGATGTGGGCGTAGAGGCTGCCGCGCTGCAGTTGCAACCGCTCGGCGATGTCCTGCATCGAGGTGGCGTGATAACCCTTCTGGCGGAAGAGCTCGCCGGCGACCGTCAGGATCTCTTCCCGGCGGGCGGTGGAACGGGCCATGGTGCCTCCTGGCAAACCAACAAACGGTCGTTTGGTAACAGCATAGCAGCGGACGGGCCGGAGCGTCAACGCCGCAACGCCGCCTCCGCCCCCGAGGCCGGAACGCCTCCGTCCCACCGGGGCGGCCCCGCCCACCGTGGCAGCACCCCGCGGAACGCCCGCCATCGGCTCCGGCGGGAGCGGGCCCGAACCCCCGCGGTCACCCCGGCGGCGACGGACCCCAACGGCCCCCGGAGGCCCACCACCATGACGCCGCCTGTCACACCCGATGCCGCATAATCAGGCCACGATTCCGAATGCGGCCGGCCCCCGCCTACCGCTCGGCCCTGGCCACGGGTCGCCGGTTCAACCTCAGCGGAGTCCGGCCGCCGCGGGAGGGGATGGACGATGGTCCCTGTCGAACTGCAGCGCCTTGCCGGTCTGCAGAGGGCCTGCTCCTTCGTCACCGAAGGCCAGCTGGGGCTGGTCTGCCGGCGGCTCAACCTGGATCCGCGGCGCGGCCGGGGAAGGGGCCCGCTGCGGGAATGGCTCCCGAACCAGGCCTTCCGGCGACCGGCCCTGGCCCCGTCGCTGGTGGAGGCGTTGACGCCGTTCCTCGTGCCCACCTGGCGGCCGGGTACCCGGCTGGAACCCGACCAGGTGCTAGCCCTGCTGAGGCGGAGCCGCCGCAAGGGACTGGCCCTGGGACTGATGTGGGGTCTGGGGGAGGTGATCGACCACCCCGCCTGGAACGCGGTCTGGAACGAGTGGCTGAAGCAGTCGGTCGAATGGCGGCGCCGGCTCCAACCCTACGTCCAGATGATCCAAGGGGCTGAGACGATGGAGGTGGCCCAGTCCATGGTCCGCGACGCCGAAGCCCGGCGGGACCGGATGCGGGCGGCGTTGATGGCCATGGCCGAGGCCTGCCGCCGGGAGATCGACCGGCTGCGGGCCGAGCTGGACGACCTGCGGGCCACCAACAGCCGGCTGGCCCTGCTCCAGCCCCTGCGGGGAACCCGCATCCTGATCCTGGGCGACCCTTCCCATGCCGACGGCTACCGGGAGCTGGCCGCCCGCTATGGCGGGCAGGCGACCTTCGCCGACGGATCCAGCCGCCAGCAGGTGCGGGCCGCCCTGGAGGGCCGCTACGACGCCATCGTCGTCGTGACGGCCTACGGCTTCCACACCACCCAGATGATGGTCCAGAAGTACGCCCGCCAGGTGCCCCTGTTCTTCGCCAACCGGGGGGGCCTGGGCGAGATGGAGCGGGTCCTCATCACCCAGGTGGCGCCGTCCCTGTCCAAACGGCCGCAGGGTGCCGGCGAACCGGCCTCGGCCTAGGGTCTAGGATCCCGCCGGGCCCTCCCGCTGAACGACGACACCGCGCCGCTCCAGCTCCTGGAAGAATTCCTCGGGGTCCGGCCCCCCGGGGGCCTCCGGCGCCAGCACCCCCGGCCCCTGGATGCGGCCGGCGGCCATCCATAAGGCCCCGAGGGCCAGGGGGACGGCGGTTAGGCTGGCCATGGGGGCCGCGGCCCGGTAGACCCGTTCCACGGCCCGGCCCCCCGCCCGGCCCCGCACCCGGACATAAAGCCCCGAGGCGGGCTGGCCGGGTGCACCGATCCGCTCCAAGAGGGGCAGGAGGGGCTTCAGCACGGCGCCCAGGCGCTGGCGGCGCCGGTGGCTCGCCATCAGCCCCCAGCGCCCAAAGGACACGGCCAGCCGGTTGAGGGCCGGCTCCGACAACCCGCCCTTGAGCCGCACCTCCTGCAGGCCGGGGATGAACCGGGGCAAGGTGACCGGCTCGGGGTGGCCCACATGGAACACCGTCACCGGCCCCACCGGCGGCGGGAACAGGACCCGCTCGGCCCCGGTGCCCGCGGGGACCTCCTCCCAGCGGCCGCCGGCGAAGGTCGTCACCCGGCCGCTGAAGATGTGCATCGTGTGCAGGACGACCGCCCAGCCCCGGGAGTCGGCGGAGCTGCCGGCCCAGGCGATGTGGGCCGCCTCCACCTGGTCCATCCGCTGGGCCGCATGGCGCACGCAGAGGTTGGTCAGCCCGGGCGTCCAGCCCAGGCCCGTCAGCACCGTGACCCCCGCGGCCCGGGCCGGTTCGTCTAGCGCCAGGACCCGCCGGGCCGCGTCGTGGTCGTCGCACAGGCTGATGTAGAGGCGCCGGGCGTCGATGGCCGCCCGGACCAGCGGTTCTTCCAGGAGGTAGAACGGGCCCGCGGCCCCCACCGCCACGTCGTGGCCCGCCATCAGGGCGGCCGCGGCCCCCGGGGCCAGGACGTCGACCGCCTCCGCCGTCACCCGGCAACCCGCCGCCGCTTGGGCACCGGCCGCCGCCGCCACCGACCGGGCCGCCTCCAGGTTGAGGTCGGCCACCGTCACCTGTGCCACCCCGGGCGTCCGCACCAGCTCCAGCACCGCACGGCGGCCCATGTCGCCGCCCCCGCCGAAGACCACGAAGCGCATGGGCATCCCCCCACGGGGGAGTTCGCACCTCCGGGCTCGTCTTCCTGGGGCGGCCGGGGCCTTCGGACCCCTCCTCCCGGGCCTGCTGGGACCTGCGGGCTCATCTTCCTGGGCCCTGGGCCTGGCTGGACCTTCGGGCTCGTTTTCCTGGGCCTGCCGGGCTGGTACGGGGTTCGGCACGTCAGGGCTTCAGGCGAGGCCCCGCCGCAACACCCGGGCCGCCACCGCCAGGGCGAGGGCGTCGAAGGCGAGCAGGGCCCCCAGCATGGAACCCACCAGGCCCGGGTCCCATCCGCGGAGGACCAGGACCCGGGTGGCCTCGATGGCGTAGGTCATGGGGTTCAAGCGGGCCAGGACCTGCATCCAGCCGGGCATCAGGTCCAGGGGCGCCAGGGCCGAGCTGAGGAACAGCAACGGCAGGCTCAAGAAGGCGGTGATGGTGAAGAACTCCGGGTGGCGGCGGACGGCGAAGGCCAGGGCGATGGACAGGGTGGCCACCCCGGCGCCGAAGAGGGCTCCGATGCCCAGGGCCGCCAGCACGCCGCCGAGACCCGTGGCAAAGCGCACCCCCAAAAGGTAAGCGGTCAAGGCGATCAGCAGGTTCTGCACCGCGGTCACCGCCACGATGTAGACGAACCGGCTGGTGACGATGGACAGGCGCCGGATGGGGGCCGCCAGCAGGCGCTGGAGGAACCCCGTCTCCCGGTCGAACAGCAACTCGACCCCGCCGTTGATGGCCCCGTTGAACACGGTCATCACCATGGCGCCGGCGGTCATGAAGGTGAGGTAGTCGCCGCCGGGCACATCCCCGGCCGCCATGCGGGCCAGCAGGTGGCCGAACAAAAGGAGCCAGAGCACGGGCTGGGCCAGGGTCGAGAGCAAGGTCAGGGGCTCCCGGCGCAGGCGGAACCACCAGCGCTGCAGCATGGCCCGGTTCTCCAGCCAGAACTCGCCCATGACGACCATCCCGTCCTTTGTCCATCCTCGCCCATGCCTGTCAATCCTCGCCCACGCCGGCCGCAGCGGCCTCCCCGCCCCCCGCGGCGTTGCCGTCCCGCAAGGCACGGCCCGTCAGGGCCAAGAACACGTCGTCCAGGGTCGCCCGGCGAGCCTCCAGCGCCTCCAGGACGACCCCCGCCTCGCGGCAGGCGGCCAGGACGGGCTCCAGGGCGGCTACGGGATCCTGGACCTGCAACCACAGGCGGGCGGGCCCCGCGGCCCCTTGAGCCACCGCCATCGCCGTTCCCCCTGCCTCGCCGGCCCCCCCGGCGGCAGGGACCAGCCCGCCGGCCTCCACCCGGGTGACCACCGCCAGGTCCTCCAGGCGCCGGACCAAACGGGCGATGGGCCCGGCCGGCTGGCCCGCCGCCAGCCGCAGCTCCAGCCGCTCGGTGCCGTAACGGGCCTTCAGCCGGCCCGGGCTGTCCAGGGCCCGGATCCGGCCCCCGTCGATGATGGCCACCCGGTCGCACAGCCAGTCGGCCTCTTCCAGGTAGTGGGTCGTCAGAAGGATCGTGGTGCCCTGGTCGCGGAAGGTGCGGATGTACTCCCACAGCCGCCGCCGGGTCTGGATGTCCAGGCCTAAGGTGGGCTCGTCCAGGAAGAGGACGGCCGGCCGGTGGACCAGACCCATGGCCAGGTCCAGCCGCTTGCGCATGCCGCCCGAGTACTCCCGCACCACCCGGTCCGCGGCCGCCGTAAGCTCGACCAGGTCCAGCAACGCCTGGGCCCGGCGGGCCGCCTCAGCTGGCGGCAGGTGATACATCCCCGCCACCAGCAGCAGGTTCTCCCGCCCTGTGAGCAGGGGGTCGACCGCCGTCTCCTGGGGGACCCAGCCGATGTGTTGCCGGGCCCGGGCCGGTTCGTCCGCCACGTCGATGCCCAGGATGCGGACCCGGCCGCCCGACGGCTTGAGGAGGGAGAGGAGGACCTTGATGGTGGTCGTCTTGCCGGCGCCGTTGGGGCCTAAGAGGCCGAAGATCTCCCCCTGCTCGACCCGGAAGGTGACGTCGCGGACGGCCTCCACGGGACCGAACCGGCGGGAGAGGTGTTCCACCTCGATGGCGGCCGGCCGGTCGATGCGGGGCGCGGTCCTGGAATCAGCCAAGGAGCCCCGCCCCCCACAGCCCCTGCCACGCCAGGCGGACCAGCCCGGCGGCGGACGAACCGGCCGCCGGCCCGCCGGCTCCAACCCCCAGACCCGGCAGCAGCCCCAGCGCCTGCACCCCGAACCCGGGCCGGCCGAAGCCGTACAGCATGAGGAAGGTCAGGGGCCCCGTCACCGAGGTGAAGAACCAGATGGGATACGCCCAGCGGGCCACCCGGCGGTGCGGCCCGTACCGGCCCCGCAGGCCGAGCACCAGGGCCACCAGCACCAGCGGTGCCGTCACGCTGGCGGCCAGGGTGTGGGCGGCCAGCACCATCAGGTAGGCCAGCCGGATGCCGGGATCGCCCACGAAGGGCGTGGTCCCGTAGAGGGCGCTCTTCGTCAGGTACAAAACGAGGAAGACCGCCTGCAACCCGGCAGCCACCAGCATCCCGCGGCGATGGCCCGCCACGTCGCCGGCCCGGATCCGCCGGTAAGCCCGGGCGATCACCACGGCGCTGGCGGCGTTTAGGGTGGCGTTGGTGGCGGCGATCAGGAAGACGGGGTCGATGGTCGTCACCTGCCCGGTCGGCCGGGTGGCTGGCCATCACCGGCCGGCCTCCGGCCCGTGTTGGGACGGCCCCGGCGCCCTCCAGGGGTCCGCGGCACTCCACCGACCTTGCCCCTGCACTGGGGGCCGCCCCGCCCCGGGGTCACCCGGCGGACCGGCCATCCAACGGACCGAGGTCGTCCAAGCCCCATCATACCCACCCATCCGGCGGCCTGGAAGATCGAGCCGCCGGCCGCGGGGCCGGGGCGCCGCGGGGCCGGCCGCTCGCCCGGGCCCGGGCGGTCAGCCGGCCTGCTCGGGCCAGAAGTGGCGCTTGAGCTCGGGCACCCGGCTGCGGGCCACGGGGATCGTCACCGGCTGGCCGGCGTGCACCACCGTGAGGTTGTACGTCCCGTTGAAGAAGGGGCTGATCTCCCGCACCTTGCGCAGGTTGACGATGTAGCCGCGGTGACACCGGAAGAACCGGTCGGGCGGCAGCAGCTCCTCCAGCTCCCGCAGGGTGTAGCGGGTGGGGAACCGGTGGGTGGCCGTGTACACGAAGACCTGGTCGTTCTCCGCCTCGGCGTAGACCACCTCTTCCACCGGGATCGGCACCGCCGCCTCGTCCCGGACGCCCATGACCCAGCGGGCCCGGCCCCGGGCCCCGGGCCCGCCACCGTTCGCCGCCCCCGCCCCACCGGCGCCGCCGGGCGCCCCGGTTCCTGGCCCCCCGCCCGACCCGCCGCGGGTCGCGGGCTCGGCCGCCTTGCCCGGGCCGCCCGCCGGGCTCCCGGCCCGGGACGGCGCCGGGTCCGGCGTTCCCGGGCTCGCCGCGGCGGCCAGGCGTTCCCGAACCCGGTTCAGCGCCTCCCGCAGCCGGTCGTCGCTGTAGGGCTTGAGCAGGTAGTCCAGGGCCCGGGCCTCGAAAGCCTTGACGGCATACTCGTCGTAGGCGGTGGTGAAGACCACCGAGGGCGCCCCGGGCTGGTTCTTGAGCCGTTCCGCCAGCTCCAGGCCGGACAGGCCCGGCATGGCGATGTCGAGGAACACCACGTCGTAGTCCAGGGCCTCGATCAGGCGCAAGGCCTCCCGGGCGGTGGCCGCCTCCCCGGTGATCTCCACCCCGGGTTCCCGGCTCAGGCGGTAACGCAGCTCGGCCCGGGCGGGGTACTCGTCGTCGACGATCAGGGCGCGGATGGGCCGCCCCCGGTCGGGCGCGGCCTCCAGGTCCCAGTCCCACTCGGGTTCGAGGGCGGGGCGGCGGAACCCGCCGCCTGCGCCGGCGGCGTCCTCCCCGCGGCCGCCCTCCCCGCCGCTGCCCGTTCCACCGCCGGGCGCGGGGGTCCCGCCACGGGGTGACGCCTCACCGCCCTCCCGTGCCACGGGCAGCTCCGGCAGCCGCTCGGCCGGCCGCTCGGTAGGCCGTTCGGCGGGCACCGTCATGACGCCGGTTCCTCCTTCCCGCTCTGGCGCCGTACCGGCACCACCAGGCGCACCAGGGTCCCCCTCCCCGGGCGGCTCCGCACCCTGAGCCCGTACGCTTCCCCGTACAGTCCCACCAGGCGCTGGTTCACGTTGGACAGGCCCAGCCCCATCCCCTTGCCCACCCCCGGCCGGAAGATCTCCTGCCGCAGGGCGGCGGGGATGCCCACCCCCGAGTCGGCCACCACCACGTGCAGGTGATCGCCCCGGACCCGGGCCGCCACCGTCAGGCGGCCGCCGCCCTCCCGCGGTGCCAGTCCGTGAACCACGGCGTTCTCCACCAGGGGCTGGATCGTCAACACGGGGACGAGACAGCCAAAGGCCCGGGGATCGATCCGCACCCGGAAGCGCAGGTTCTCGCCGAAGCGGGCCTGCTCGATCTCCAGGTACATCTGCACGTACTCCAGCTCGTCCTCCAGGCGGATGAACTCGTCCCGCACCGTCAGGGCGCGGCGGAGGAACACGGCCAGCTTGACCAGCAGGTCCCGGGCCCGGTCGGGGTCGGTGCGGCTGAACATCAGCACCGTGTTCAAGGTGTTGAACAGGAAATGGGGGCGGATCTGGGCCTGCAGCGCCTCCAGGCGCGCCCTGGCCGCCAGCTCCCGCAGCCGCTCGGCCTCGGCCAGCTCCATCTGCAGGCTGAGCAGCTGGGCGATGCCCGCCCCCAGCCGGTGCATCAGGCCCGGGATGTCGCTGCGGTGGGTCCGGTAGAGCTTGAGGGTCCCCACCACCTGGTCCCGCACCTTGAGGGGCGCGATCACCGCCGCCTGCAGGGGGCAGGGGCAGCCGGCGATGGGGCACTCGAAGTCGGCCTTGGAGGCCACCAGCCGCAGGCGCCCGGTGGCCAGCACGTGGCGGGTGGCCCGGGTGAGGATGGGCTGGTGCCGGACCATGAAGGGGCAGCCCAGCCCGGCATAGCCCAGAATGGTCTGCCGGTCGGTGACGGCCACGGCGTCGACCTCGGCGATGTCCCGGATGATCTCGCAGATCTTCTGGGCCGTCTCCTCGTTGAGCCCCTGCCGCACGTAGGGCAGGGTCTCCTCGCCGATGCGGAAGGTGTGGTCGAGGAAGGTCCATTCCGCCGTCACACTGCCACCCCACCTCACGCGCTGCACCCTGGGCCACGTCCCCCACGGGCCGTCCGGGCGCCGATATGTGAAGTTCGTCACAAACCGGCGGATTCTTGCTTGACCCCTCATCCAACAGGTGGTATTTTCGACGTTAACATATTCGAGGCGCCCGCGGTATGGAGGGGGTCCGAACGGCATGCTGGTGTACGTGAACGGTCGCTTCGTTCCCAAGGAGGAAGCGACCGTGTCCGTCTTCGACCACGGCTTCTTGTACGGCGACGGCGTGTTCGAGGGCATCCGGGCCTACAACGGCCGGGTCTTCAAGCTGGACGAACACATCGAGCGGCTCTACGAGTCGGCCCGGGCCATCCTGCTGGAGATCCCCATCCCGCCGGAGGAGATGGCGGCCGCCGTGGTGGAGACCTGCCGCCGCAACGGCCTGTCCGAGGCCTACATCCGGGTGGTGGTCTCCCGCGGCCCCGGCGACCTGGGCATCGACCCGCGCAAGTGCCCGCGGGCCACGGTGGTCATCATCGCCGACCGCCTGGCCCTGTATCCCGCAGAGCTTTACGAGCAGGGCATGCGGGTGATGACCGTCGCCACCCGCCGCACCTCGCCGGCGGCCCTCAACCCGCGGGTCAAGTCCCTCAACTACCTCAACAACATCCTGGCGCGGCTGGAGGCGAACCTGGCCGGCTTCGCCGAGGTGATCATGCTCAACGAGGAGGGCTACGTGGCCGAGTGCACCGGGGACAACATCTTCATCGTCCGCCGCGGCCGGCTGCTGACGCCCCCGCCCCACCTGGGCATTCTTCAGGGCATCACCCGGGACACGGTGATGGAGCTGGCGCGGCGCCGCGGCATCCCGGTGGAGGAGGCCGTCTTCACCCGCCACGACGTGTACGTGGCCGACGAGTGCTTCATCACCGGCACCGCGGCGGAGGTCTGCCCGGTCATCGAGGTCGACGGCCGCAAGCTGGGCGACGGCAAGCCGGGCCCCATCACCCGCCAGCTGATCGCCGACTTCCGCGACTACGCCCGCAGCCACGGCACCCCGATCTGGGACGAACCGGCCGCCCACGCCGCGGCGGGCGCCTAGGGCCCCGGGCCGGTCCGCCCGCCGGCCGGGCCCGAAAGAACTCGAGGGCGGAAGGACCCGACGGCGGGACGGTCCGGCCCGGACCTGGCGGCACCAGGGCGGCGGGGGCGAACCGGCCCGGACCCGATGACCGGCGCCAGGGCGGCAGGGGCGGTGCGGCCCTGACCCGGTGGCCGCTGCCAGGGCGGCCGCTCCGGGCCGGCCGGCCGCCCGCGCCGGTTACCACTCGTACTCCCGCTTGAAGAACCACCACAGTCCGACGCCCAGCACCAGCATGAAGGCCAGCAGGGCGGGGTAGGCCCAAGGCAGCTCGAGCTCCGGCATGTATTCGAAGTTCATCCCGTAGATGCCCGTCAGAAAGGTCAAGGGCAGGAAGATGGTCGAGAGCACCGTGAGCCTTAGGATCAGCCGGTTGGTCCGCTCCGCCGCCAGGGCGAGGCGCAGGTTCATCAGGGTGACCACCAGCTCCCGGGCGTTCTCCAGCCGCCCGCTCAAGCGGCCCGCGTGATCGCGCAGGGCCCGCAGGTAGGGACGCAGCTGGCGGCCGCCCAGGCCCTCGCCCGGGTCGTCGTAGCCGTTGTAGCTGCTCTCCAGCAGCCGGTCAAGCACCTCGCTCAAACTGTTGAGCCGGCGGTGCAGCTGGCCCGCCCGGCGGTGCAGGGTGCTAAGG
>DATCLH010000027.1:0-5056 GCA_036564035.1 Thermaerobacter sp. | reverse complement strand
CGCGGTCCCGTACCGGCTGAAGGGTTACTACCTCAACCTGTCGACGCCGGCCCGGCTGGTGCGGGAGGGCGGCGAGGGCGGTGGGCCGGCCCGCCTGGTCTACGTGGACGGCGTGCTGGATGCGGTGGTGCTCCCCGGCGGACGGTGGCAGTGGCTCGACCGGGATGAGTTCCGCCGGCTGGTCGCCCCGGGCCGCCGCCCCGCGGAGGCCGGCGGGCCGGCCGGCGGGGCAGATCCCGCCCCGGGAGGGCGACCGGGGCCTGAGCCGGCGCCCCCGGCCGGCGGCGCGGCGGAGGCGGCCGGTCCGGGAGGAAGCCCAAGGGGACCGGGGCAGGGGGATCGGCCGGTTCCACCCTTGCCCGGAGCCGCCGCCTGGCGGGAGGCGGCCCGGCAACTGGCCAGGGAGCTGGCGGCCGGGGCCGGCCCCTTCCTGGCGGGGCTGGTGCCGTGGGATGCCCTGGAACGGGCCCTCCCTTGGGAGCCGGATGCCCTTGAGGCGGCCATGGCTCCGGCATCCGGCCCACCGGAACCCCAGGGCACCCCGGGGCGGCACCGCCCCCGGGCCGGTCCGGGCGGCCGGGTGATGGGCGGCGACGGTGGCGGGGACGAACCGGACGGGCCGCCGCGGGCGAGCACACCGTAGCGGGGAGGATGGGCGTGGTCCGCAGCATGACGGGCTTCGGGCGCGCAGGTGCCCAATCGGCCGAATACCGGCTGGCCGTGGAGATCCGGACGGTGAACCACCGCTTCCTCGACGTGGCCGTCCGGCTGCCCCGGGAGTACGGGGTCCTGGAGGATCGGATCCGGCGTGCGGTGGCGCGGCACATCGAGCGCGGGCGCGTGGATGTCACCGTGCGCATAGATCGCCTGACATCGCCTGTGAGAAGCGTTCACGTTGACACAAACCTGGCCCACGCGTATTATGAGGCGTTGAAAGAATTGCGCCGGGTCCTGCGCCTGCCGGGCAGCATCGACGTGGACATGCTGCTCGACCTGCCCGACGTGCTGCGGGTCGAACAGGCCGAGGACGACCTGGACGCCCTCTGGGCGCTGCTCGCGCCCGCCCTGGAGGAGGCGTCGCGCCAGGTGGTCGCCATGCGGGAGGCCGAAGGGGCGGCGCTGGCCCAGGACCTGGGGCAGCGGGCCGCGCAGGTGGAGACCCGGGTCGACGCCATCGCCGCCCGGGCGCCGGAGGTGGTCGAGGCCTACCACCGGAGGCTCGAGAGCCGGCTGGCCGAATGGGGCCACGGCGGCCTCGACCCCCAGCGGGTGGCGGCCGAGGTCGCCCTGATGGCCGAGCGCAGCGACATCAGCGAGGAGTGCGTCCGCCTGCGCAGCCATTGCCGGCAGTTTCGCGACCTGCTGACCCAGGGCGGACCGGTGGGGCGGCGGCTGGACTTCCTCCTGCAGGAGATGCACCGGGAGATCAACACCATCGGGGCCAAGGCCGGCGACCTGGCCATCGCCGGGTGGGTGGTGGAGGTCAAGGCCGAGCTGGAGAAGATGCGGGAGCAGGTGCAGAACGTCGAATAGGCCCGCAGGCCCGGGAGACGGTGCGGTGCGGGCCGTTGCGGTGCCGGCGGGCGTCCGGCGTCGCCCCGGTCCGGGCCGGAGGACCGGCCGGTGGGGATGCCGGGGCGCCAGGAAGGGGCGGGGTTGCGTGGACATCAAGCTGGTCAACATCGGCTTCGGCAACATCGTCTCGGCCCACCGGATCGTGGCCATCGTCAGCCCGGAGTCCGCGCCGATCAAGCGGATGATCAGCGAGGCCCGGGACGACGGCCGCCTCATCGATGCCACCTACGGCCGCCGGACCCGGGCGGTGATCATCGCCGACAGCAACCACATCATCCTCTCGGCGGTCCAGCCCGAGACCGTGGCCCACCGCCTGCTGTCTGCCCGGGAGGGCGAGTGAGGGATCCCATGGACGGTGGACAATCCGAAGCAACCCGTGCGGCCGGCGGGCGCCAGGCCGCGCCGGCGGAGCCGGCGTCCTGGCCGGGTCTGATGATCGTCCTCTCCGCGCCCTCCGGGGCGGGCAAGGGCACCATCCGGGAGCGCCTCCAGCAGCGGCTGCCCCAGCTGGTGTACGCCGTGTCCGTCACGACCCGCCCCCGCCGTCCCCACGAGGTGGACGGGATCGACTACCACTTCGTCTCGCCGGAGGAGTTCCAGCGGCGGGTGGAGGCGGGGGAGCTGGTCGAGTGGGCCCAGGTCTACGGCAACTACTACGGCACCCCCCGGGAGCCCATGGAGACCTGGTTGCGGCAAGGGCGGGACGTGATCTGCGAGAAGGACGTGCAGGGCGCCCTCAAACTCATGGACATCTACCCCGAAGCCGTGTATATCTTTGCCATGCCGCCCTCCCTGGAGGAGCTGCGCAGGCGCCTGGAACGGCGGGGCACCGAGTCGGAGGAGGCCCGCCGCCAGCGGCTGGCCAGCGCCGACTTCGAAATGGCTTGCGTCGACCGTTATGATTACGTGGTGGTGAACGACGACCCCGACCGGGCGGCCGACGACATCGTCGCCATCATCCGGGCGGAGAAGCTGCGGACCCGCCGCCGGCGGCACCTGGTCGAACGGGTGCGGGCCGGCGGGCGCATCGGCGGCTGACGCCGCTGACGGGGGAGAGGCTCAAGGGGGCGAGGCACATGGAGCAGCAGAAGCGGAGCGAGGCGCCGCGGGTCACCCTGGACGTCCTCCTGGACAAGGTCGACAGCAAGTACACCCTGGTCGTGCTGGCCGCCCGCCGGGCCCGCCAGCTGGTCGACGGGGCGGAGCCGGTGATCGAGCCCCGCGCGGCCAAGCCCGTCACCGTGGCCCTGGAGGAGCTGGCGGCGGGCAAGCTGGCCTATGTGCCCGGCAAGGCGGGCATCAAGTGACATGACCCTTGCTCCGACGACGCCGGCCCCGGGCGGCCCCCTGGCGGGCCGCACCGTGATCCTGGGGGTCTCCGGCGGCATCGCCGCATACAAGGCGGCCGAACTGGCCCGCCGCCTGGGGGAGCGGGGGGCCCGGGTGGTGACGATCCTCACCGCCGGGGCCGCCCGCTTCGTCACGCCCCTGACCTTCGCCGCCCTCACCCACCAGCCCGTCTACACCGCCGACGACCTGTGGACGCCCCGGGCCGGCGTCGAGCACATCCGGCTGGCCGACTCGGCGGACCTGGTCGTCCTGGCGCCGGCCACGGCCCACCTGCTGGCGCAACTGGCCGGCGGCCTGGCGGGCGACCTGCTGACCACCGTGGTGCTGGCCACGGGGATGCGGGTGCCGGTGCTGGTGGCCCCGGCCATGAACACCCACATGTGGCGCCACCCGGCGACCCAGGCCAACGTGGCGCGCCTGCGGGGCTGGGGCTACCACGTGCTGGAGCCCGCCACCGGCCCCCTGGCCGAAGGCTACGCCGGGATCGGCCGGCTGCCCGAGCCGGAGGTCATCGCCGCCCGGGCCGAGGCCCTGCTGGCGGGGCGTCAGACCCTGGACGGCGTCACCGTGCTGGTCACCGCCGGGCCCACCCGGGAGCCGCTGGACCCCATCCGCTTCCTCAGCAACCGTTCCTCGGGGAAGATGGGCTTCGCCCTGGCCGAGGCGGCCCGCGATCGGGGCGCCCGGGTGGTGCTGGTCACGGGACCGGTCCACCTGCCCGACCCCTTCGGCGTGGAGGTGGTCCGGGTCGAGACGTCCGCGGAGATGCTGGAGGCCGTCCTGCGGCGGGCGGGCGAGGCCCAGGTGGTGATCAAGGCGGCAGCGGTGGCCGACTTCCGCCCCGCCCGGCCGGCGGGCCAGAAGATCAAGAAGGACACCGCCGCGCCGGTGGTGGAACTGGCCCCCACCGTGGACATCCTCCGGGAGCTGGGCCGCCGCAAGCGGCCGGGACAGATCCTGGTGGGCTTCGCCGCCGAAACCCACGACCTCCTGGAGAATGCCCGCCGCAAGATCGAGGAGAAGAACCTGGACTTCATCGTCCTCAACGACGTGACCCAGCCCGGCGCCGGCTTCGAGGTGGACACCAACGTGGTCACCCTGGTCTATCCCGACGGGCGGCGGGAGTCCCTGCCCCCCATGTCCAAGCGGGCGGTGGCGGAGGCCATCCTCGACCGCCTGCCCCTGCCGGGGCTGCCGGGTTCCGCCGGCGCCGCGGCGGAACCGGGCGAGCGGGGGGACCGGGCTGCGGACGAACCGGCCGGGCGGCCGGAGGCCACCGGGCCGGCGGCGCCCTCCCGCCCCCGGGGAGGCGACGGCCTCCACCGCGGGGGCGAGGCCGGATGAGCGGTGGCGGTGCCCGCCGGCCGGGCTCCGGCGGCACCGCCGCCAGGGCCGGCCGCCCCGGCGGGCAACCCGCCGCCCCGCCGGCGGGGCCCTCTGGTCCCCGCGGGGTGCCGGCCGGCCTGCCGCCCGGCGCGTCCGCGGGAGCCGGTCCCGGCGGCCGTGCCGCCGGCCTGCCGGTGGCCGGGGTGATCGTCGACATCGTCGCCCCGGACGTCGACCGGGTCTTCCACTTCCTGGTGCCGCCGGAGCTGGCCGGCCGCCTGCAAGTCGGCCACCGGGTGACCGTCCCCTTCGGACCCCGCCGGGTGGAGGGGACGGTGGTGGAGTTCACCGCCCAGCCCGAGGTGCCGCCCGAGCGGTTGCGGCCCATCCTGGCCCTGCACGACCCCATCCCCGTCCTGACCCCGGCCCTGATCGACCTGGCCCGCTGGATGGAAGAGCGCTACCTGTGCCTGTTCGTCCAGGCCCTGCGGGCCATGCTGCCGCCGGGAGCCCGGGGCGGGCGGGTGCGGCCGGCGCCCCGGCGCTGGGTGCGGCTGGCCATCGAACCCGCCGAAGCCCGGCGGCGGGCCGCGGAGGTCGCCCGGCGGGCGCCGCGGCAGGCGGCCCTGCTGGAGCGGCTGTGCCGCCCCGAGGCCCAGGACGGGTTGCCTCAAGCGGTGCTGCTTCACCAGGCGGGGGCGGGGCCCGAGGCCGTCAAGGCCCTCGAGCGCAAGGGATGGATCCGGGTCGAAGAGCGGGGCCCGGCCCTGGACGAACCGGCGGCCACGGCCGAACCGGCCAGCCC
>DATCLH010000026.1:0-3256 GCA_036564035.1 Thermaerobacter sp. | reverse complement strand
CTCGTTCGACCCCGCCCGGGTCATGGCACCAGCGCGCGCCTGTAGCTCAAGGGTCAGAGCAGCGCCCTCATAAGGCGTGGGTTGTGGGTTCGAATCCCACCAGGCGCCCCGCTCCCGCTGGCGCGGCCGCCACCGCCTTTTCCCTTGCCGGGATCGGGGTCGGTGGCTATAATGCGAGAGGATTGGCCCCATGGTCGAGTGGTTAAGACGCGGGCCTTTCAAGCCCGAGGTAGGGGTTCGATTCCCCTTGGGGCCACACGTCGAACACTCTCCACACTTTCTAGCTGGAACGCTTCCCATCGCCCCTCGCAGACGCGGGGGTCTTTTTTTGTCGCGGCCCTGGCGCGCGGCCGTCGCGGACGCGGGGGTCATTGTCGCCGCGGCCGGTTCGCCGGCTCCGGTCCCGCGGCTCCACGGGTCGCCCCACCGATGCATGGACGCCTCCACGCCCGGGATTGCTATGGACGGACCTTGCGCCGGAGGGGAAGAACCATGACGTGGGAAGGATCGCCTTCCTCCCGACCGGGGGCGGCCACCGGCACCATCCCCCGCCTCTCACGGCCCGGGCCGGCCGTCAACGTCCCATCCCGGCCTCGGACGCCGGTAAGGGAGACCCCGGGGGCGCCCGGACGGGCCCTTCGACCGCCGCGGGCGCGCATGCTATCCTTTACCACAACGGGGGTGGCCGGCGAGGGCACGCCGGCGCCGGTGGACCGGCCCGTCACCAGGCACCCTGACGCGACGGCGGTCTCGAACCCGGTCATCGCGGGCGCATCGTCGCCGGGACGAACCGGCCTGCCCGCAACGCGCCCAGGGCCCGTGCGGGGCGCGGGCCCTGAAACGGCCCAGGGACCGTTGGAGCCGGCGGCCGCCGGATCCCGGTCCCGAACGGTGACCCAGGAGGTGGGCAGCATGCGGATGGAGCAGGTCAAGGCGGAGCTGGAGCGGTGGGGCGAACTGATCGTCACCCTGGCCTCAGGGCGCAAGTTCGAGCTCCACATCGGTGACACCGAGTTCGACCTGCAGAACCGGGTCATCCGGATCACCGGGCCGGCCGCCCACTTTGTGCTGGACGGCGACCAGATCGAGCACGTGGAGATGCACTTCAGCCACCCCATGGACTAAAGGGGCGTCGGCGCTGCCGGCGCTGGCCGGCGCCCGGCCGGCCCGACGGCTGGAGCCCCCAACCGCCGGCCACGACGGCGGCCGGCGACGGGAGATGGTTTCGCATTTCGCCGGATGTCCCCCGGCAGCCGGCCGTCCCGGGGCGCCACCGTCCCGGGACGACCGGCCTTTCATTTCCGCCCCTCGCGGCCCTGGGAGCTCAACCAGCCCCGGGCGCGCAACACCGCCTGCACCCGGTCCCGCACCTGCAGCCGGGCATAGATCTCGCTGACCAGGTTCTTCACCGTGCCTTCGGACAGGTGCAGCCGGGCGGCGATCTCCCGGTTGGACAACCCCTCGGCCAGAAGCTGCAGGACCTCCACCTGCCGGGGGGTCAAGGGCTCGGCCCCCTCGCCCGCCGTGGAGCCGGCCGCCGATCGGGCGCGGGCGGTTTCCCGGGAGGGTGCGGGTGGCGCTGCCCTTTCCGTCCCGGCGCGAAGGCGGGCGCCATCACCGTCCCGGCCCTGTGGGTTGGCCGGGTCCGGTCCCCCGTCTTCTCCCCCGGCGGGGCCGGCGGGGGAGGAACGGGCAAGCAGGCCCGCCAGATCCCCGGGGATCAACCCGCCGCCGTACACGACGAGCCGGATGGCGTTGGCCAGATCCTCCGGCGCCATGTCCTTGAGCAGGTACGCGGCGGCACCGGCCGCCAGGCACTGGCGGACCAGCTGGTCGTCGTCGTAGGTGGTCAGCATCAGCACGGGCATCCCGGGCCGCAAGGCCTGGAGCTTGCGCAGGCAGGTGATGCCGTCCATGCGCGGCATCCGTACGTCCAGGAGGGCCACGTCGAAGGGAGCGGCGGCGGCCTGGGCCACCGCCTCCTCCCCGTCGGCCACGGCCGTCACCTGCAGGTCGCCCTGCAGTTCCAAGAGCAATCGCAAGCCGTCCCGCACCAGGGCCTGATCTTCCGCCAGCAGCACGCGGATCATCGCCCATCCCCCACCCAGCCGGCCGGTTCCGCCGCGTCGACGCTCGCGGGCTCGCGCCCAGCAGGCGCGCGCCGCGGCACCGTGATCTCAGTGGTGAAACCCTTGCCGGCCAGGGTCGTGAAGCGAATCGTCCCGCCGAGTCGCTGGATGCCGTAGGTCATGCGGGTCAGCCCCAGGCCCGGAACCAGTTCCGCCGCCCCCCGGCCGTCATCCTCTACGCGCAGGCGCAGGCGAGGGCCGGTGGCCGTTAGCTGGACCACGACGCGCCGGGCCTGGCCGTGACGCACCGCGTTGGTCAAGGACTCCTGGACGGCCCGCTGGACCACGCTCGCCACCAGGGCATCGGTGTCCGACACGCTGGCGGCGTCGGGCTCCAGCAGAACCTCCACCGCGACGCCCGTCGCCGCGCTAAAGTTCGACGCCAGCCGCTGGACGGCGGAGGCCAGCGGCAGGCGAGCGGGATGGAGGGAGCGGCGCAGCATCTGCCGGACCTGGGCGAGCCCGTCACGCAGTCCCTCCTCGACCGCTTCAAGGCGTGCCGCGGCTCCCTCGGGGTCGACGGGCAGCAGCCGGCGCGCCAGGGACACCTGCAACAGCTGGGCCGTCAGGGTGTGGCCCAGAGCATCGTGCAAGGCGCCCAGCAGCTCTTCCCGCTCCCGTTGCGCCTCCAACTGGCCGCTGCGGGCCGCCAGTTCCGTGAGCCGCTCCTGGGCGGCCGCCAGTCCGGCCACCGCCTGCCGCAACCGGTCCCGCTCGGCCCGGTAGAGCCCATGGACATCACCGTTCCAAGCCGCCGCCAGCAAGACCGCCCCCGCCAGCAAGGCGCCCTGCAGGCCGGCGGCCGACGCCGCCGCGGCCACCGCGGCGAGGCCCGCCGCCGCGTTGATCCACCGGGACAGAGCCGGCCCCATCACGGTGGACGACCCCATGACCACCGCCGCCACCGTCCCCACCAGGGCGAGGGCGCCGGTACGGGAAACGGCCCACAGGGTCAGCACCAGGGAAACCCCACAGGCGGCCACCGCCGGCCAGCAGGCCCGGGCCGCCGCACCCTGCGGCTGCGGGCCGGGCGCCGCCTGGGCGAGCCTGTCGAGCACCAGGACACCGGCCAGCGCCACGGCGACCGGCGGCGCCGGTCGGGGGGTATCGAGCAGCCACACCGCCGT
>DATCLH010000025.1:0-4945 GCA_036564035.1 Thermaerobacter sp. | reverse complement strand
GGTTCCGGGGGCCGGCCTTCCCGCTGGCTTGGGGGTTCCATCGCCAAAGGACGTTCCCTCCGCCTCCGCCGCCGTCGTGAAGCCGACGGCCCGGGTCGTGCAGGGTGGGCCGGATGGCCTCGGCCCCACTCCTGCCCCGGCTCCAGGCTACCGCCCCATCTTCGACGATGGGACCGCCGGTTCCCTGCTCGCCGGGGCCGCGCAACCGCCCCCGGGGCAGCGCCACCGCCCGGAATCCAGTGTTCTGGCCCCTGTGCGCCCCGGCTTGTGGAACCCGAGCGTTCATGACAACGGTATGGTTCGGCGGTGCAAAGATTATGACCGGCGGAACCTGCGGATTGGGTCTCCGGATGAAGTTCCCGGGGCCCCTCAACGGTCTCGCTTCAGGGGCTCCCTCTTGAACGCACCGGCCCGGAACGAACCCGGCGCGGCGCCCGCGGATCCGGCGGCGGCCATCCCGTTGAGCGGCATGACGATGCAGGAGGCCCGCGTCTCACCCCTCGACCAGGGGCAGCGCGAGTTGTTGGGGCCCGGCAGGCGGCCTTCCGCGCCGGAAGCGCGGGCTGAGGGCCTGCCGCGCCGAGGCCAGCGACGTCCGGCCGGCCCGGGAGACGGCTGCGTCCCCCGGGGCCTGGGGCGGCCGGCCTTGAACCCGCTGGTGGCCCCGCTCCCGAGGCCCCGTTGCCGAGCCATCCAGGCGAGCCCCGGACCAGCCCGGCCCGGCCGGCAGGCCGTTCGTCCCGGCCCACCCGGGCCGCGCCAGGGCCCGCACCGCCGTCCCGGCGCCGGGCCCGCTGCTGCCGGGGCCGCCCCGTCCGGGCCGGTTCGTCCCCCCGGGCGCCGGGGTCAGGGGGGTGACCCCGCGGGTGGCGGCCGTGGCGGTGCGGGAGCCGCCCAGTCCCCACTTCAGCTTCAGGTCCTCGACCCGCCGCAGGATGCTCTCGCGGTAGAAGGGGGCCGCTTCGCGGCCCCGGTACAGGGCCCGGTACATCGGCATCAGGTCGGGGCGCAACTGGGCCAGGGCCGGGAAGACCCACTCCCGCACCCCCGGACCCAGGTGCATCACCCCCGGCCACAGGAAGGCGGCGCCGTGGCGGGCGGCCGCGGCCACCACGGCCTCCAGGTGGTCCCGGTCGTCGGTGATGCCCGGCAGGATGGGGGCCAGGAAGACGCCGGCCCGTACGCCGGCCTGGCGCAGGCGCTGCAGCACCCGCAGCCGCTGAACGGGATGGGGCGTTCCGGGTTCCAGCTGGCGCCAGAGGGCCGGGTCGACCGTCGGGACGGACACGTTCACCGTGCACCCGGCGCGGTGCGAGGCCTCGACCAGCAGGTCCAGGTCCCGCAGGACCAGGGTGCTCTTGGTCGTGATGGAGAAGGGGGTCTCGGCGTCGATCAACGCCCGCAGGATGCCCCGCATCAGGCGGTACTTGCCCTCGATGGGCTGATAGGGGTCGGTGGCGGTGCCGATGGCCACCAGCTCCCGGTTCCAGCCGGGCCGGGACAGGTCCCGGCGCAGGGCCTCCACGGCCCCCTGCTTGACGAAGATCACCGACTCGAAGTCCACCCCGCCGTCCAGACCCAGGTACGGGTGGGTGGCGCGGGCGTAGCAGTACACGCAGCCGTGGGTGCACCCTCGGTACGGATTGATGCTCCAGCGAAAGGGCATGTCGCCGGGCACCCGGTTGATCAGGGTCTTGCACGGCAGCCCGCGGTATTGGATGCGGCGGGCACGGGGACGCACCGAACCACCTCCCCGGCGGCGAGCCGGCTTCCGGCTTGCGAACATGTGTTCCCTTACCGGTGATTGTAGGGGGGAATGGGTGTTCGGTCAAGGGCCGCGGGTCGTGCTATGATCAATCTCGTGGCGGGAAAGGAGGGGGCGCCGGTGCCGGCCGGCAAGCGCCGGAGCGACGACTATCGGGCCGCGGCCGGGCCCGGGGTTCTCGAAGGCGATCACGGGGAGACGAAGGGCGGCGCGACCGGCGGCGCCCAGGGGGAACAGCCGTCCCTGCGCCGGCGGGTGGCCGAGCTGCCCGAGCAGCCCGGGGTGTACCTGTTCAAGGATGGCGAGGGCCAGGTGCTCTATGTCGGCAAGGCCCGGTCCCTCCGCCAGCGGGTGCGCTCCTACTTCCAGTCCGCCCGCCACCTGCCCCCCCGCATCCGGCGGATGGTGGAACGGGCCGCCGACCTGGAGTTCATCGTCACCCGCAACGAGGTCGAGGCCCTGGTCCTGGAGAACACGCTGATCAAGCGTTACCGGCCCCGCTACAACGTCCGGCTGCGGGACGACAAGACCTACCCCTACCTCAAGATCCACGTGCAGGAGGACTGGCCGCGGGTCAGCATCGCCCGCCAGGTCCAGGACGACGGCGCCCGTTACTTCGGGCCGTACACCTATTCCGCCTCCCTGCAGGAGGCCCTGCGCTTGATCCGGCGGGTCTTCCCCTATCGCAGCTGTTCCGACCACCGGCTGCGGCGGGGCGGCCGCCCGTGCCTGCACTACTACATCGGCCGTTGCTTGGCGCCGTGTGCCGCCCTCTGCGACCGGGAGACCTATGACGCCATGATCAAGGACCTGATCGCCTTCCTGGAGGGGCGTTCCCGGTCGGTCCTGGAGCGGGTGGAGGCGGAGATGCAGGCGGCCGCGGCCCGCTGGGAGTTCGAGCGGGCGGCGGAGCTCCGGGACCAGTTGCGGGCCCTGCACCAGGTCCTGGAACAGCAACAGGTGGCCAGCCCCCGCCGCGGGGAGGAGGACGCCATCGGCCTGGCCCGGGAGGGCGACCGGGCCCACGCCCAGGTCTTCTTCGTCCGCGAGGGCCGGGTGATCGGCCGCGAGCAGCTGTCGCTGACGGGCGTGGAAGGCCTGGACGACGGGGAACTGCTGGCCGCCTTCCTCACCCAGTACTACGGCCGGGCCACCTTCATCCCCCGGGAGATCCTGCTGCCCGCGGACCTGCCCCCGGGCGAGGCGGAGGTGATCGGCCGCTGGCTCAGCCAGCGCCGGGGCGTGCAGGTCCGCCTGCACCGGCCCCAGCGGGGCACCAAGCGCCGCTGGGTCGAACTGGCCGAGCGCAATGCCCGCCTGCTGCTGGCCCAGGCCGAGACCGACGACCAGGTGCGCCGGGACCGGTCGCGCCGCGCCCTGGACGAGCTGGCCCGTTACCTGGAACTGGACGAACCGCCACGGCGCATCGAGTGCTACGACATCTCCAACCTTCAGGGCGCCCAGCCCGTGGGGTCCATGGTGGTGATGATCGACGGCGAGCCGGCCAAGGCCGAATACCGCCGCTTCCGCATCCGCACCGTGGAGGCGCCCAACGACTTCGCCAGCATGCAGGAGGTCCTCTACCGCCGCCTGCGCCGGGGGCTCGAGGCCCAGGGCGTGCCGGTGGAGGGCGCGGTGCCGTCGACGGAGCCGGTAGAAGGTGGCCGGGAAGGGCCGGAGGGGGACGAACCGGCCCGGGCGGCGGCGCCTCCCGCCGCCGGCTCCCGCGGCGTCCCGCCGGGTCCCGGGGACGAACCCGCCCGGGGCTTTGCCGACCTCCCGGACCTGATCCTGATCGACGGTGGCAAGGGCCAGCTGTCGGCGGCCCAGGAGGTGCTGGACCGGTTGGGCCTGGTGGACATCCCGGTCTTCGCCCTGGCCAAGCGGTTCGAGCTGGTCTTCGCGCCGGACCGCTCCGATCCCATCGTCATCCCCCGGGACTCGCCCGCCCTGCACCTGCTGCAGCGGATCCGGGACGAGGCCCATCGCTTCGCCCTGACCTATCACCGCCAGCTGCGGCAGCGGGCGGGGCTGCACTCGGTGCTGGAAGAGCTGCCGGGCATCGGGCCGCGGCGGCGCAAGGCCCTGCTGGAGGCCTTTGGATCCCTGGACGCCATCGCCCGGGCCAGCGAAGACGAGCTGGCCGCCGTGCCGGGGATGAACCGGGCGGCCGCCCGGGCCGTCTACCGGGCCTTTCACCGGCTGCCCTCGCCCGGCGGCGCGGCCGAGGGCGATGGGCCCCACGCGGATTGACGATGGACGGGACGGCCGATGCCGGAAGGAGATGAGCACGGATGACCACGGAACACTGGGAACAGCCCTTGGCCGACCGGTTGCGCCCCTTCGAGCCGGCCCTGGTGGTGACCACGGGGGCGCCCTTGCCGGCCCCCCTGGCCGCCGCGGCGGCCGACGGGGCCGCCCGGGCGACCGGGCGGCCGGCGGTGGTACTGGCCGGCTCGGGCGCGGAACTGAACGCGATGCTGCCCGCCCTGGCGGTGGCCGACGCGGACTCGGTGCCGCTGATCGTCCTGGTCCGGGCGGGCACCGCAGCCGACCTGGAGGCGGGCCGGGAGAGGCCGGGGGCCCTGCCCGACGCCCTGCGGCTGACCGAGCCGGTGACCGGCTGGAACACCCGGGTCGACCGGCCCGAGGACCTGGATCTGGTGCTGGAGGCGGCCTTCACCGACCTGGCCCGCCGGCGGCCCCGGCCGCTGCTGATCGAGCTGGCCGCGGAGGCCGTCCCGCGGCTTCGCCTGGTGGAGCGGGAGGGCGCGGCCGGCGGCCGGGTGATCCCCTTCCCCGGCGACGGTCTCGAACCCGGCGCCACCTCGACCGGGCGCGGGGTCGATCCCGTCGACCGCCGCTGGATCGACCAGGTGGCTGCGGCCCTGGTGCGGGGCCGCCAGCCCGTCATCGTCGCCGGCGGCGGGGCCGCCGAGGCCGCCTCCAGCCTGCGCCAGCTGGCAGAAGCCCTGGGCACGCCGGTGTTCCTCACCCTGGCCGGACGGGGTCTGTTGCCCGCCCATCACCCCCTGGTCATCGAGGACCTGGCCGCGGCGCCGGCCCGCCGCTTCCTGGAGGAGGCCGACGTGCTGCTGGTGGTCGGCACGACCCTGTCCCCCGCCGAGCACGGCGACCTGAACGTCAAGGGCCGGGTCGTCCACATCGACCGGGACGTGG
>DATCLH010000024.1:0-5659 GCA_036564035.1 Thermaerobacter sp. | reverse complement strand
CCAGGGCCCCCGGGCCCGGGTGCGGCTCGAAGGGACGGTGTACTACGCCGGCGAGCACCCGGCGGCGGCCATCGCGGTGACCTGGCCCATGCGCCGGGAAGAGGGCTTCTGGACGGTGGCGGCGGCCGACGTGGCGGACCTGTTGCCCCCACCCCACCCGCCCGGGCCGGGGACGGCGGACGAACCGGCCCCCGCCGCTGGGCCGGATCCCGCCGGCCCCGGGCCCGCCCCTCAACAGCCGTCCCCTATGGGGCGGGCCCCGGCGGCAGCCTTCGCGGAGCCGGGCAAACCGGGAGACGCGCCCGCGCCCGGGGCGGCGCCCGCCAGCGTGCCGTCCTGGGGCCCCGGGGCCCCTGCGGCCGCCGGCGACCCGCCCCCGTCCTGGCTCGGCTGCGGCATCGCCGAAGGCTCCCTGGAGCCTTATCCCCACGGCCGGTGATCACGGGCGGGTGCCGGGCGGCCCGGGCCCGCCGCGGGCCGGTGCCGCACCCCGCCCCGCCGGTCCGGGCCGTGCCGGCGCCCTGGCGGCGGCGGTCCGGCTCCCCTCCCCTGCGTCCTCGACCCAACCCCCTGCACCCTCAGCGCCCCTTTCGGGAATCTTCAGCAAGGTAGGGCTCCGGCGGCAGGAAGCCGGCCCGTCACAGCCTAAGGAAGCCTGTGCCACGCTGTCCCGGGACGGGCCTGCGCCCGCGGACCTCCCCCGGAGGCCGCCGAGGCGACGGCGCCGGCCCGGACCCGGACGACAAGGAGGTCAACCCGATGACCAGCCGGCCATCCCACGACGGCGACGCTGCCGGTTCCACCCCGGCGGCCGCCACCCCGGCCGGTCCGGCCCCTGCCCCGCCGGGCGACGGCAGGGGCGGGCCTTCGCCGGCCCGCGCCGAAACCGCCCCGCCGCGGCCTGCGGTCGATCTGGCGGCGCTGCCCACCCTCTACCCGGCTCCCATCCCCCAGGAGGGGCTGGAGAGCGGGCGCGTCCTGTTGCGGGACGGCACCGCCGCCACCCTGCGCCCGGCCCGGGACGACGACCGGCCGCTGGTGGCCGCCTTCCTGGACCGGGTGTCCGACCACTCCCTGATGCGCCGCTTCTTCGCCGGGGAATCCCGGGAGGCCGCGGTGGAAAGCCTGCTCCAGGTCGGCCCGCCGGACGAGCGCTACACCCTTTTGGTCCTGGTGGGCGACCCCGACCACCCCCGCATCGTGGCCAGCGGCACCTATGTCCGGGAGACCCGGGAACCCGACAGCGCCGAGGTCGCCTTCCTGGTCGAGGACGCCTATCAGGGCCGTGGCCTGGGGACGCTGCTCCTCGAACGGCTGGCCCTCATTGCCGCCCGCCACGGGATCCGCCGGTTCGTCGCCTGGACCCAGCCGGACAACCGCCGCATGCTGGAGGTCCTGCGGGCCAGCGGGTTCGAGGCCGCCCAGCACCACCGGGACGGCTACATCGTGGTCAGCCTGGACGTCCAGCCCAACCCCGAGAGCGTCGAGCGCAGCGAGATGCGGGACCGCATCGCCACCGTGGCCTCCCTCCGGCCCCTCTTCCGGCCGCGGGGGATCGCGGTGGTCGGCGCCTCCCGGGACCCGGGCAGCATCGGCTACCGGATCCTCGAAGCCCTGGTGATGAACCGGTACCAGGGGCCGGTCTACCCGGTGAACCCCAAGGCCGGCGTCGTGGGCTCGATCCCCGCCTACCCGTCGGTGCTGGACATCCCCGGACCGGTGGACCTGGCGGTGATCGCCGTACCGCGGGACGCGGTGCTGGACGTGGTGGACCAGTGCGGCGCCAAGGGGGTGCGGGGCCTGGTGGTGATCACCGCCGGCTTCGCCGAGACGGGGCCGGAGGGGCGGGCGCTCCAGGAGCGGCTGGTGGCCAAGGTCCGCGGCTACGGCATGCGCATGGTCGGGCCCAACTGCCTGGGCCTGATCAACACCGCGCCGGACGTGCGGATGAACGCCAGCTTCTCGCCGGTCTTCCCGCCCCACGGGCGGGTGGCCATGTCGTCCCAGAGCGGGGCGCTGGGGCTGGCCATTCTGGAGTACGCCCGGGACCTGGGCCTGGGGCTTTCCACCTTCGTCAGCGTGGGCAACAAAGCCGACGTGTCGGGCAACGACCTGATCCAGTACTGGGAAGACGACGAGGACACCGACCTGATCCTGCTCTACCTGGAGTCCTTCGGCAACCCGCGGCGCTTTGCCCGCCTGGCCCGCCGGGTCGGGCGGAAGAAGCCGATCCTGGCCGTCAAGGCAGGGCGCACCGCCGCCGGGACGAAGGCGGCGGGATCCCACACCGCCGCCCTGGCGGCCAGCGACACCGCCGTGGAAGCCCTGTTCCGCCAGGCCGGGGTGATCCGCGCCGACACCCTGGAGGACATGTTCGACATCGCCGCCCTGCTGGCCAACCAGCCGCTGCCGGCCGGTCCCCGGGTCGCCGTGGTGACCAACGCCGGCGGCCCCGGCATCCTGGCCACCGACGCCCTGGCCTCGGCGGGGCTGGAGGTGCCCGAGCCCTCGCCCGCCACCCGGGAAGCGCTGCGCCGGTTCCTCCCGGCGGCGGCCAGCCTGGGCAACCCCATCGACATGATCGCCTCGGCCACCGCCGAGCACTACCGGGCGACGCTGCAGGCGGTGCTGGCCGACCCGGTCTACGACGCCGCCCTGGTCATCTTCATCCCCGTGGGGCTGGCCGACGTGGACGGGGTGGCGGCGGCGGTGCGGGAAGCGGTGGCCGAGGCGCGGCGGGCCGGGCACCAGAAGCCCGTGCTGGCCTGCTTCATGAGCACCCGCGGCCTGCGCCAGCCCCTGGCCGTCGGCGACGAGCGGATCCCGTCCTACCGCTTCCCCGAGTCGGCCGCCCGGGCCCTGGCCAAGGCCTACGAGTACGCCCGCTGGCGGCAGCGGCCCCTGGGCCGGATCCCCGATCACCCGGACCTGGACATCGACCGCGCCCGGGCCATCTGCCGGCAGGCGGCCGCCCGGGGCGGGGGCTGGCTCGCGGCCGAAGAGGTCGACGGGGTCTTGGCCGCCTTCGGCTTGCCCCTGGCGCCCAGCCGGTTCGTCCGGGATGAGGAGGGGGCGGTGGCCGCGGCCCGGGAGCTGGGCTACCCCGTGGTGGTCAAGATGGCGTCCCGGACCCTGGTGCACAAGACCGAGTGGGACGGCGTCCAGCTGGACCTGGCGGACGAACAGGCGGTGCGGGCCGCCTGCCGGGGCATCCGGGAGCGCCTGGCCGCCGCGGGGCGGGAGGACGAGCTGGACGGCTTCGTGGTGCAGCCCATGTTGCGGGGCGGGACCGAGCTGGTGGTCGGGGTCACCGAAGACCCCCTCTTCGGCCCGCTCGTGGCCTTCGGCCTGGGCGGCGTGCACGTGGAGATCTTGAAGGACGTGGTCTTCCGCATCACGCCCCTGACCGACGTGGACGCGGCGGAGATGGTCCGCGGCATCCGCGGCCATCGCCTGCTGGAAGGCTACCGGGGCCATCCCCCGGCGGACCAGGCGGCCATCCAGGACGTGCTCCTGCGGATCTCCCGCCTGGTGGAAGAGGTGCCGGAGATCGCCGAGCTGGACATCAACCCGCTCAAGGCGTGGGAGCCCGGCCGGGGCTGCCTGGTGATCGACGCCCGGATCCGGGTGGAACCGGAACCCGGGGCGGCGGCAGGCCCGGCCCGAGGACAGGCCGCCGCGGCGGGCCAGGGGGCGCAGCCCTGAAGCCGGCAGAGCGCGCCCGGGAAGCCCCCGGGAAGCCCCCAGGGGCCCGGCGACAGGCCCGGCGACCGCGGGCAAGGGGGCCACGGCCGGCTGAAGCCGCCGGCCGTGGCCCCCACCAAGCCGGCCGGCCACGGGGCCGGCACCGCCCGCCTTGCGGCCGCCTTTCCCCGCGCGCCCCTAGACCAGGGCCGGGGCCGTCATTCCGCCGTCACCATCAGGACGCCGCTGCCCCCGGGTTCCGGCTCCCGCCGGACCCAACCCTCCGCCTCCATCCACTCCACGTGGCCGTGGACCTCCGACAAAGCCAGCAGCAGATGGCCGGGGTCGCCGCGCCCAAAGAGGTCGACGGCCAGGCCGTAGAGGGTGGCCCGCCCGCCGCGGGCCTGAAGGGCCTCCAGGATCTGCCGGGCCCGGTCGGCCATGCCCGCCAGGCGGCGGTCGATCAGCTCCCGGTGCCCGGCGAAGGGCTCCCCGTGGCCGGGCAGGCAAAGCCGCACGGGCAGCGGCCGCACCCGGCGCAGGGAGCGGCGGTAGTCCACCAGGCTGCGGGGCGGCTCCGGACGAACCGGCCGGCCGCGTTCGTCCAGGGGCGGCGGCTCCAGCAGGGCGTTGGACGAGATGGCGGGCAGCAGGTGGTCGCTGCTGATCAGCAAGCCGTCCCGCTCCCGGTAGAGGCAGACCTGGGACTGGGCATGGCCGGGGGTGTGCAGGACGAGCCACCGGTCATCGCCCATCTCCACCTCGTCGCCGTCCTCCAGCCAGCGGGCCACGGGCACGTCAGGCTCGGCCGCCATCAGGAGGTGAAGCCCCTGCAGCATGCTGCCCGCCAGGCCGGCGGGGACCCCGGCGGCCCGTCCGAAGGCCTGGAAGAAGCCGGCCCGTTCCGGATCCTCCCCGCCGCGGAAGTGGCGGGCCCCCCAGCGGTGGGCCAGGACCGGTGGCTGTTGCCGCCCCGGCCAGCGGCGCAGCAGGCCGAAGTGGTCGGCATGGGTGTGGGTGATCACCACCTGGGCCAGGTCGTCCCATCCCAGGCCGGCGGCGGCCAGGCCGGCTTCCAGGGCCTCCCGGCCGCTGCGCCCGCCGGGCCCCACGTCGATGAGGGTGGGGACGCGGCCCAGGACGACGTAGGCGTTGACGTCGCCCACCGCGAAGGGGGTCGGGATGGTGACGGCCAGGATGCGGTCGTCGACCCAGCGGCACCGGGCCGCAGGGGCGGCGGCCGGCGCCTCGGCGCCCTTGCCCGGGGTTGCCATGGTCCGTGCCTCCTCGTCGATGGCGTCGTCGCGGGTGGGAGGGGATCCTCCCGGGTGGGAACGCCAGCGGCCCCCGGAAGGGGCGCGGGCGGGAGCCCCCGGGCTCCCGCCCGCGCCCTCGGGCACCCGCCCGTCGCCTCCGGGTGGACCGCCTGCGGCGCCGCGCCTCAGCGGGTCGCCAGCGGGTAGCCCCCGGCCTCCAGCACGGCCCGGGCCACCTGGCGCCCCAGGGCGACCTGGTTCACCGGCTCCCGCCGCAGCAACCGGCGCACCACGCCCAGCTGGATCTGCAGGGTGTCGCCGCTCTCGATGGCCGCCAGGGCGTTGCGGGCGATGATCTCCACCCGGTCCAGGCTGCCGGCCACGAAGAGCCGGGCCAGGTCGGCGTGGATCCCGGTGCCGCCGGCCTTGAGCGCCCGCAGCACGGCGCTCTCCATCGCGTAGAGCTCGATGCACAGGTCGGCGATGGCCGCCAACAGCTCCTGCTCGTGCTCCAGCTGCTGCATGTACTTCTGGACGGCCAGCCCGGCCACCATCAGGCCCAGGCGCCGGGTGTTGGCGATCAGGGCCTGTTCCTCCGCCAGGGGACCGGACGCCGCCTCGCCCGCCGGGCCCAGGGGCGACATCTCGGTCAGCTCCTTCTGGACCCGGGTGAGCGCCTGCATCAGCGGCAACTGGCCCTTCATCGTCCGCCGCATCAG
>DATCLH010000023.1:0-1658 GCA_036564035.1 Thermaerobacter sp. | reverse complement strand
GACAACGCCCGCTTCGGCCAGGCCGGCCCGCGGGTGGGCAGCTTCGACGGCGGCTACGGGGCGGGGCTCCTGGCCCGGATCGTCGGGCACAAGAAGGCCCGGGAGATCTGGTACCTCTGCCGCCAGTACTCCGCCCAGGAGGCCCTGGAGATGGGGCTGGTCAACGCCGTCGTCCCCGCCGACCAGCTGGAGGCCGAGGGCGTGAAGTGGGCCCGGGAGATCCTGGACAAGAGCCCCATCGCCATCCGCATGCTGAAGGCGGCCTTCAACGCCGACACCGACGGCCTGGCCGGCCTGCAGCAGCTGGCCGGCGACGCCACCCTGATCTACTACCTGACCGACGAGGCGAAGGAGGGCCAGCGGGCCTTCCTGGAGAAGCGCAAGCCCGACTGGAGCAAGTTCCCCCGTTTTCCGTGATCGCCTTCCCACGGCAGGCCGCCCCCTGGCCGCGCCGCGCCCGCGAACCCGGGGCCCGGTGCCGCCCGGGAGGAACCGGCACCGGCCGGGGACCCCGCCGGTCGCGGCCCCCCGCCGCCCGGGTGGGTACCCCGCCGCCCGGACGGGCGCCCACGCCGCCCGGGGCGGGTACCCCGCCGTCCAGAGGCTGGCGCCCCGCCGCGCGAGGGCTGGTATCCCGCTGCCCGGAGGCCGGTACGCCGCCGCCCGAGGGCCGGCACCCTGCCGCCCGGGGGCAGGCACCCCGCCGCCGGGGGCACCCCGCGGCTCGTCCGGCCTCCAGCCAGGGTGCCCGCAAGGCCCGACGGGCCGTGCTGCGGGGTGGGGGGCAGGTCCGGCGCCGGGGCTGCGCCGGCGGGGCTGATACCGGGCGCCTGCGGTGACGGTTTCGCCCGCAGGCGCCCGCCGTGTCTTCCGGCCGGCCCGGGATCCCGGGCATCTCCGTGATCCCCGTCACTTGCGTCTCCCCGCCCCCTGGCTTTTAATGAGTTTGTCGACCGACACACTGGGGTTCGGTGCGGCCAGGCGGGTGGAGGAACCGGGTGGCGTGAGGAGGATGCCTCGATGGCTTGGCTTCCCGTGGCGCTGAACGTCGCGGGCCTGTTCGTCCTCATCGGCCTTCTCTACGGGCTGAAGGCGCGCGGCGTCGGCTTCTCCGGCCGGGTCTTCGCGGGCCTGGGGCTGGGCGTGGCCTACGGACTCATCCTGCACGGGATCTACCAGGGGCAGCCCGACGTCATCCCCGCCTCGGTGGACTGGTTCAACCTGGTGGGGACGGGCTACGTCAAGCTGCTCCAGATGGTGACGATCCCCCTGGTGTTCGTCGCCATCGTCTCCGCCTTCACGCGGATGGAGCTGGCGGACAACACCGGCAAGCTGGCGCTGACCGTGGTGGCGATCCTGGTGGCGACCACGGCCATCGCCGCCGTCCTGGGCATCGGGGCCGTCAACCTGTTCGGCCTGGACGCCAGCCAGTTCCACCAGGGCCAGGCGGAGGCCCAGCGCATCCAGGAGCTGGAGCAGACCTTCGGCGAGCTGCAGCAAATGTCGACCCCCGAGCGGCTGCTGGAGCTGCTGCCGGCCAACCCCTTCCTGGACTTCACCGGGCAGCGGCGGGCGTCGACCATCGCCGTGGTGATCTTCGCGGCCTTCGTGGGATCCGCGTACCTGGGCCTGCGGCGGCGGGACGCCCAGGCGGCCGA
>DATCLH010000022.1:0-4257 GCA_036564035.1 Thermaerobacter sp. | reverse complement strand
TGCTGCCGCCAGGTCCGGGCGTCGCGGGCGGCGGGCGCAGCCTCCTCCATGGCCAGCATCGGGGCGAGCCGCAGGCCACGCTGGCGGCGAGGGCCAGGAGCCATTGGCCGGTGAGGACGAGCCCCACGAGGCCGCCGCCCACGCCGGCCGCGCCTTGGAGGGCTAGGAACTCGACGGCGCGCCAGCGCAGGCGGGCCCGGTTCAGCTTGCGTTGCACGCCGTCCAGCCAGCGGGTGCCCTTCAGGTGGGCCTCGGCCCGCTCGACCAGCTGTTGCCGCCAGGTCCGGGCGTCGCGGGCGGCGGGCGCAGCCTCCTCCATGGCCAGCATCGGGGCCAGCCGCAGGCCGCGCTGGCGGGAGTGCCGGTGAACCGCCTCAAGCCGCCGGGCGACCCGGGCGCCCTGCCAGCCCTCCCATGCCCGCACCAGTCCCCAGATCAAGTAGGTCGACGCGGCGAACACCGCTAGAAGAAGCAGCCAGCCCGGCCATCCCAGCGAAACCAGGGCGCCCACCGCCGCAGGCCCATCGCCGGAAGCTCCCCCAAGGCCGCCCGCAGCGGCCGTGGCCCCGGTCCCGGCCGCCGTCCCGGAACTGGCCCCAAGGCCCTCGGCCCCGTGATGAACCAGCCGCACGACGGCCTCCCAGGCCGCCTCCGCCCATCCCCGGAGGGTCGCCCACAGGGAGGCCAGGACCTCAACCAGCCATTGCCCCCATCCGGCCATGCATCCTCCCTCCCTCGGCCCGGCCCCGCCCGGTGACCGCACGACGGTCCCGGTCAGTCGAAGAGGCCGGGCGGCAGCACGATGCCGGCCGCCTCCAGCCGCTCCTGGCACCGCGGCCTGATCCCCGTGGCGACGAACTCGCCCATCACCTTGCCGCTGGCGTCGACGCCGTAGGCCTGGAAGCGGAACAGGTCCTGCAGGACGATGACGTCCCCCTCCATGCCCTGGACCTCGGTGATGTGGGTGATCTTGCGCGTCCCGTCCTTGAACCGGCTCTGGTGGACGATCAGGTCCAGGGCCGAGGCGATCTGCTCCCGGATGGCCCGCACCGGGAGGTCGATCCCGGCCATCAGCACCATCGTCTCCAGGCGCGACAGCAGGTCCCGGGGACTGTTGGCGTGGGCCGTGGTGAGGCTACCGTCGTGACCGGTGTTCATCGCCTGGAGCATGTCCAGCGCCTCGCCCGAACGCACCTCGCCGACCACGATGCGGTCCGGCCGCATGCGCAAGCTGTTGCGCACCAGCTGCCGGATCGTCACCTCGCCCCGCCCCTCGATGTTGGGCGGCCGCGTCTCCAGCGACACCACGTGCTCCTGGCGGAGCTGTAACTCCGCCGCGTCCTCGATGGTCACGATCCGCTCGTCGGGCGGGATGAAGGACGATAGCACGTTGAGGGTGGTCGTCTTGCCCGAGCCGGTTCCTCCCGAGACCATGATGTTGAGCCGGCCCCGGACCGCCGCCTCGAGGAACACCGCCATCTTCGGGCTCAAGGTGCCCAGGCGGATCAGGTCGTCGATCTGCAGGGGGTCGCGGCTGAACTTCCGGATGGTCAGGCACGGCCCGCGCAGGGCCAGGGGCGGGATGATGGCGTTCACCCGGGACCCGTCGGGCAGCCGGGCGTCCACCATGGGGCTGGCCTCGTCGATCCGCCGGCCCAGGGGGGCGACGATCTTTTCGATGAGATGAAGGATCTGCCGGTCGTCCTCGAACTGGACCGGCACCCGCTCCAGGCGGCCCCGCCGCTCCACGTAGACCTGGTCGCGGGCGTTGACCATGATCTCGCTGATCTCCGGGTCCTTCAGCAGGGGCTCCAAGGGCCCGTAGCCCAGGATCTCGGCCAGCAGGGTCTCGGCCAGACTCTCCCGCTCCAGGGGGGAGACCGATTCCTCCTCGACCAGGTACTCCAAGATCTTGGCCCGGATGGCGGCCCGCTGCTCCTCGCTGGGTCCTTCCGGACGAACCAGCGCCCGCCCGTCGATCTCGTCGATCAGCCGCAGCTGGATCCGGTTCTTCAGGGCCCGGTGGGGGTCGTCGGCCGGCACCCCGTCCCCCCGTCCCGGGTCCCGGCCCCGCCCGCTCCGTTCGGGCTCGGGTTCCGTCACCGGTTCAAAGGGCTTGTCCTTCAACCGCTGATAGAGGCTCGAACCCATGGCCACTCCCCCTCCCCGCTGCCCAGGTGCTCAGGACGAACCGGCCGCCGCCGGCCTACGCCTCATCGGCCGGTGACGGCGAGCGGTTTAGAAGAAGCCCAGCAGCGACAGCCTCCGGGCGGGCGGCCGGGCGGCCGCCGCCGGCGCCGGCGGCGCCAGCTTCTCGGCCAGGGCCTCGACCGCGTCCCCCAGGGGCGACCGGGCCCGGCGGGCGCAGAAGGGGACGCCGGCGTTGGCCGCCTGAACCGCCACCGGGTCCCGGGGCAGGACGTGGGCCACCGGAAAGTTCAAACCGTGGGCCACCTCGTCGGGCGTCAGTCCCCCGGGCTCGTGAAGGTTGAGGACGACCCGGACCTTGTCTTCCGGGTACTCGAGCTTCTGGATCAGGAGGTCGAGGCACTTGGCCGTATTGGCCACAGCGGGGATGTCGCTGGTCGTGACCACGACCAGGAGGTCCGACATGTCGAACGCCGTCAGGTTGGAGTCGCGGTAGTTGGCCGCCGTGTCCACGATAACGAAATCATGGGTGGACCGCAGCGCCTCCAGCACCTCCGCCGTGTAGTTGCGGGCGGGGTCACGCCGCCCCTCCCCTTCGATCTCCGCGGCCTCGTGGGGGAAGAGGGGGGCGGGCAGCAGCGACAGCCGGAAGCCGCTCACGGGGTGCAGGGCGGGGGCCACCGCCTGGGGATCCAGGGCGCCCTCCCGCCGGCAGAGGTCGGCCAGGGTGGCCCGGGGCCGGATGCCCAGCAGTAGGGCCGCGCTGCCCAGCTCCAGGTCCAGGTCGACCAGCACCGTGCGCCGGTCGGGCCGTTTGGCCAGCACCACGGCCAGGTTGACGGCCAGCGTCGTCTTGCCCACACCCCCTTTGGCGGAGAAGACGGTGATCAGCCGGCCCCGCCCGCCCGGGGCGGGCATGAGGGACACCGGGTCCGCCGGCGGCACGGCCCGGCGCACGGCCTCGGCCAGGGCATCGGGGGAGAAGGGCTTGACCAAAAAGTCGCAAGCCCCGGCTTGCATCGCCCGCCGGAAGTACTCCGGCCCGTTCTCCACCGAGACCATGATGATCCGGGTCTCCAGCTGCTTGAGGATCCGCTCCGCGGCAGCCAGGCCGTCCAGGCGCGGCAGGTTGATGTCCATCAGCACCACGTCGGGGTGCAGGTCGGCGGCCAGGGCCACGGCCGCCTCGCCGTCCGCCGCCTCGCCGATGACGTGGAGGTCAGGCTCCATCTCCAGCATCTCCACCAGGCTGCGTCGGACCGGTTCGGCGTCTTCCACCACGAGGACCCGGATACGCTCGGTGCGGCTCGCCCCTGCAGCTGGGGAGCCCGCACCCTTCGATCCCGGCCCCCGGGCCCCGGCCCCGTCCCCTGCCGCCCCACCTGCCGATGGTACGGGGGGCATTCCACCCCCGTGCAGGGCCGGCCCCAACGGGCCGGACCCCAGGGGCAGGCCGCCACCCTGGCGCCCGTTTCGTCCGATCACCATGGCTCCCCCCTACCGCACCAGGTCCGCCAGCCGGGTCACGGCGGGCCCGGTCTCCTTGTCGTCCCCCGCCGGCCGCAACAGCAGGCGCAACCGCCCCTCCTGTTCGGCCAGGGCGATGGCCGCCGCATGGGCCGGTGCCACGGCCAGCGTCAGGTGGGTGATCCCGTCCCCCGCCGGCTCGCCCTCGGCCGCCGTGTCCTGCTGCACCGCCAGGACCAGGACGTTCTCCACCAGGATGCGGGCCTCGGGCTCGGCCACGCCCGCCTTGCCGCCCGGCAGACCGATTAGCACGTCGACCCGGTCCCCCGGCTGGACGAACCCGCCCACGGCGATCACCGGATCGGCTGCGATGGTCAGCGCCCGGGTCCCCGGGGGCAGGCGGTAGGCCAGCCCGTCCGTGCCGTCGCCCCGGGCCAGCTTGTTCGTCAGGACGAACTCGCCCTCGGCCAGCGGCACCTTGGTCACCTTGCCCACCGCCTCTTCCAGCCGCCCGATGGCCCCGCGCCCGACCAGGTCCGCCGGCGCCTGGCGCACGGCCAGCATCTCCGGCTCGAGGACCGTCTGGGCCGGGACGGGCCGGGTGGCGACCACCACGGGCACCCGGGGCCCGTCGCCGGCCTG
>DATCLH010000021.1:0-4866 GCA_036564035.1 Thermaerobacter sp. | reverse complement strand
CCGGGGGCTGGTGCCGGGCCCGGAAGGGCGGGACGGTGAAGCCGTGGGCAGCGCCGGGGCGCCGGCGGTGACCCCGGCCGGCGCGGCCGGGGACCGGGCGGTGGCCTTCCCGGCGGGGAGGGAGCGGTGATGGCCGGTTGCGGCGGGCCGTTCCTGGGCGCGTTCCTGGGCGGCGCGGCTGGGGCCGGCGGCGGGCTGGGAGCGGCGGCGTCTGATGGCGCCGGGCCGGAGCCTTTGCGCACCCTGGCGCGGGTGGTCACCAGCCGCTCCGTGGCGCCGGGGGTCGTGTCCACCTGGCTGGAGGCGCCCGATCTGGCCCGCCGGGCCTCGCCGCTGCAATTCGTCATGGTCCACGTGCGGGGGCCGGCGCCCGATCCGGCCCCCGGCACGGGGCGGCCCTTCCTGGGCCGCCCCTTTTCTGTGGCCGGGGTGGATGGCCCCGGCGGCCGCATCGCCCTGGTCTACCGGGTGATCGGGCCGGCCACCACGGCCCTGGCGGCGGCGCCGCCGGGGACCGAGCTCCTGGTGCTGGGGCCGCTGGGCCGGCCGGCGCCGGCGGACTGGACCCGGGCGCAGGCCGGCGGGGCCCGTCCCCTGTGGCTCATCGCCCCCGGCTGGCAGGTCCTGGCCTTGCGGTCTCTGGCTGCGGCGGCCTGGGCTGGCGGGGTGCCGGTCTCGGTCCTCTGCGCCGTGCCGGGGAGAGGTACTGGGGGGGATGATCTGGCGGCGCCAGGCGCGGCGGCGGTGCAAGGCGTAGGGGCGGTGCAAGGCGCGGCGGCGCAAGGCGCGTCTGTGCCGGAGGCCCTGACCCGCCTCTGGGACGAACTGGCCCCACCGGCACCCCCGCTGATCCCGCTGGAGCCCGCTCCGGCCCCGGACTGGCTCCCCCTCCCGGCCGCGGCGCCGGGGGGCTCCCGGGGCGCCGCGCCGGGCACGGCCCCCCGGGCGGCCGCACCGGGGCCGGTCGCCCGGGTGGTGGCCGCGGGCCCGCCGCCCTTCCTCCGCCAGGTCCAGGCCGCCCTGGCGCGCACGGGCGCGGAAGGGTACCTGCTGGTCGACGCCTACATGCCCTGCGGCTACGGCACCTGCCTGGGCTGCGCCGTTCCCTTGCGGGATCCCGCCGGCTCGCTGCGGTATGTGCGGGCCTGCCGGGAAGGGCGCTGGTTCCCGGCCGGCGAGGTGGTCCTGGAATGAGTCTGGCGGTGCGCCTGGGCCCCCTCACCCTGAAGAATCCCATCGTCACCGCGGCCGGCACCTTCGGGTACGGGCGGGAGGCGGCGGCCTTCTACCCCCTGGACCGGCTCGGCGCGGTGACGGTCAAGGGGCTGAGCCTGGAACCCTGGCCCGGCAACCCGCCGCCCCGGGCCGTGGAGACGCCGGCCGGCATGCTCAACGCCATCGGGCTGCAGAACCCGGGGGTGGACCGGTTCGTCCAGCACGACCTGCCGTGGCTGCGGCGGTTCGACGTGCCGGTCATCGCCAACGTGGTCGGCAAGACGGCGGAGGAATACGTGGCCGTCGCCCGGCGGCTGGACGCCGCCGGGGTCGACGCCCTGGAGCTCAACCTGTCCTGCCCCAACGTCAAGGCGGGGGGCCTGGAGTTCGGCCGCGATCCCCAGGTGGCGGCGCGGCTGGTGCAGGCGGTGCGGCGGGTGACCCGGCGCCCCCTGCTGGTCAAGCTGTCCCCGGAGGGCGGACGCCTGCTGGAGGTGGCGGCCGCCGTCGTCGAGGCGGGGGCGGACGGGCTGTCGCTGATCAATACCCTCAAGGGTGCGTCCGTCGACGTGGAGGCCGAGCGCCCGGCCCTGGCCACGGTGGGCGGGGGGCTCTCGGGACCCGCCATCCGGCCCGTGGCCGTCTACTGGATCTGGGAGGTCTACCGGAGCCTGCGGGTGCCGATCCTGGGCATGGGCGGCGTGACGTCGGGGCGCGACGCCGCCGAGCTGATGCTGGCCGGCGCCGCGGCCGTGGCGGTGGGGACGGCGGCCCTGGTCGACCCCCTGGCGCCGGTTCGGGTGCTGGACGAACTGGCGGCCATCCTGGAGGCCAAGGGCCTGCCGGCGGCCGCGCTGACCGGCCGCGCCCACGGTACCGCGGAAGCCGGTCCGGAGAAGGCACCGAAGCGCCTGCCAAAGGCCCCCCGGGAGCCCAAAACCCCCCAGGAGGGAGAGGAAGGCTGGTGACGGACGTGGTCAAAGGGCGGCCCCTGCCCACCGCCGGAGCGGTCGCCGGAGCAGCCGCCGGCGCGGCTTCCGGGGCGGCCGAAGCGGCCGGCCGGCTCATCGTGGCCCTGGACGTGGCCGACGCGGACCGGGCGGCGCGGCTGGTGGATGGGCTGGCCCCGACCGGATGCGCCTTCAAGGTCGGCCTGGAGATGCTGTACGCCCTGGGGCCCGGCTGGATCGACCGGCTGGTGGGCCGGGGCGTGCGGGTGTTCGCCGACGCCAAGCTGCACGACATCCCCCACACGGTCTTCCGGGCGGCCCGGGCCCTGGCGGCCCGCGGCGCCTGGATGATCACCGTCCACGTCCCCGGCGGCCGGGACATGGTGCGGGCGGCCCTGGAGGGGGCGGCCGAGGGGGCGGCCGCCGCCGGCTGCCCGCGCCCGCTGGTGGTGGGCGTGACGGTCTTAACCAGCCTGGATGAACCGGCTTTCCGGAAGGCCGCAGGCGCAGCGTCCGGCCCAGGCTTCTCCCTGGCCGCTGAGGTGGTGCGGCGAGCCCGCCAGGCCCTGGAGTGGGGGCTCGACGGGGTCGTGTGCGCGCCCGTCGACCTGGCCGCCGTGCGGGGGGCGGTGGGGACGGGCCTGGTGCTGGTCACGCCGGGCATTCGCCCCGCTGGCGCCCCGGCCGGGGACCAGCGGCGGGTCGCCACGCCGGCGGAGGCGGTGGCGGCAGGGGCCGACTACCTGGTGGTGGGGCGGCCGGTGACGGCGGCCGCCGACCCGGTGGCGGCGCTGGAAGCCATCGCGGCCCAGGTGCAGGGGGCCGGCCCGGCGGCGGCTGGGGGCGCGCCCCGGGAGGCGGACGGTGCCAGGGGGCCGGACGCCCAGCCCCCCCGGCCGGACACCTCGCCCTGCCGCCCGGACGCCGCAACTCCTCGGGCCGACGCGGCAACGGCCGCAGCCGCCGCCGCCGCCCCGGGTTTGCGAGAGCAACCCCTGGCCCAGGCTCGGGTTTCCGGGCCGCAGGCCGCGGCGCCGCCAGGGCAGGGGCTCCCGGGCGGGCTCGAGCAGCGGGTGGCGGGTTTGCTTGAGCAAACCGGCGCCCACCGGCGCGGCCACTTCCGCCTGACCACCGGGCTGCACAGCGACGAGTTCTTCCTGCTGGCCCAGGCCTTTCAGGACCCCGCGGTGCTGGAGGAGGTAGGGGCAGCCCTGGCGGCCGCCGTGCGAAAGGCACTGGGGGCCGGCGCGCCGGTGGGGGCGGTGGTGGGGCCGGCCATGGGCGGCGTCCTTCTGGCCCACGCCGTCGCCCGCTGCCTCGGTGCCCGCTCCCTCTTCGCCGAAAAGGAGCCGGGCGGGACCATGGCCCTGAAGCGGGGCTTCCGCCTGGCGCCGGGCGAGCCGGTGCTGGTGGTGGAGGATGCCGTGACCACGGGCGGCTCGGTGCGCAAGACGATGGAGGCCGTGGCGGCGGCCGGCGGCCGGGTGGTGGCCGTCGGGGCCGTGGTCGACCGCAGCGGCGGGGCGGTGGACTTCGGCGTGCCCTTCGTCAGCCTGCTCGCCCGGACCGTGGCGGCCTACGAGCCCGATGCCTGCCCCCTTTGCCGCCAGGGGGTCCCGCTGGTCGACCTCAAGCGCGGCTGACGCGGACCCCCGCCGGCCCCGGCGGGCCGGGGCCGGCCGGGGCGGCACGGGGCCCGCTCGCGCCGGCGCGCCCCACCCGGCTGCGGTTGACAGCGGCGGAGGCCCGTGGGTAACCTTAGACCAGAACCAAATAAGGATAGATTCGCAAAAACCCCCCATGGACGCCATGGCCGGTCGGTCCGCCATCGCCCACGGGGCCACGCCCGGAGGTGAGCTGGGTGGCCAAGGAACTGGTCGAACTCGGCCGCGACTACAAGTATGGCTTCCACGACCCGGAGAACTACGTCTTCAAGTCGCCCAAGGGCTTGACGCGGGAGATCGTGGAGAGCATCTCCCATTACAAGGACGAGCCCGAGTGGATGCGGGAGATCCGCCTCAAGGCCTTCGAGGTCTTCCAGAAGAAGCCAATGCCGACGTGGGGTCCCGATCTGTCGGACCTGCGCTTCGAGGACATCCACTACTACATCAAGCCCGCGGAGCGCCAGGGCCGCAGCTGGGACGAGGTGCCGGACTACATCAAGAAGACCTTCGACCGGCTGGGCATCCCCGAGGCGGAGCGCAAGTTCCTGGCCGGGGTCAGCGCCCAGTACGAGTCGGAGGTCGTCTACCACAGCATCCGGGAAGACCTGGAGAAGCAGGGCGTGATCTTCTGCGACACGGACACCGCCGTCAAGGAGTACCCCGACCTGGTGCGGGAGTATTTCGGCACGGTGGTGCCGGCGGAGGACAACAAGTTCGCCGCCCTCAACACGGCGGTCTGGTCGGGCGGTAGTTTCATCTACGTGCCGCCGGGCGTCCGGGTGGAGATCCCGCTCCAGGCCTACTTCCGCATCAACGCCCAGAACGTGGGCCAGTTCGAGCGGACGCTGATCATCGTCGACGAGGGCGCCTTCGTCCACTACGTCGAGGGCTGCACGGCGCCCATCTACTCCACCGACTCGCTGCACTCGGCGGTGGTGGAGATCATCGTCAAGAAGGGCGGCCGCTGCCGCTACACCACGATCCAGAACTGGTCCCACAACGTCTACAACCTGGTGACCAAGCGGGCCGTGGCCTAC
>DATCLH010000020.1:0-5197 GCA_036564035.1 Thermaerobacter sp. | reverse complement strand
GTGGAAGAGGGGGGGATCGGGGTGATCACAGCCATCGCTCCCTGTTGCGGATTGCCGGGGGCGGTCCTTCGCCGGGGACGCCTCGGCTCGAGGCGCCCCGGCGACTGGGCCCCGGGTGCCCGGCGACCTGGGGCCGGGGACGCCCGGCCAGGGGGCCCGAGGTGCCTGGCGACGAGGCCCGGGACGCCCAGCCAGGGGCCCGGGACGCCCGTCCCCAGTTTCCGGGACGCCCGGCGGTAGCGGCCTCCCGTCGCCCAGTTCCGGGACGCCCCCGGAATGCCGGAGTTGCCGGGACGCCTGGGAATGCGGGGGCTTCCAGGGCTCCCGCAGAGGCCACGGCCCGCGGCCCTCACCGGCCGGGCGGCCAGGCCATGCGCAGGACGCGGCGGCGGCCGTCGAGCCACAGCAGCCGCAGGCACCCCAGGCGCCGGGCGGCGGCCAGGGCTTCGTCCTCCGTGGCCGGTTCGGCCATCACCACCGCCGACGCGCCCTGGGCCCGCAGGCGCCGGGCCTCCTGCCAGAGGCGCTGCGGATCGGCGGCCGTCGCCGGCCCGGCCACCAGGTAGTCGACGGCGGCCCGGCCGGGCCACCCCGGGTGGGGAACCGCCCCGATGCCGCCAGCCACCGGGGCGGCGGCAGGCCCCCCGGCCTGGGCGGATCCGGCGACCTCCGCGAAACCGGCGGCCCCGGCGACCCCCGCGCCCCCGGCGACCCCGGGGGCCGTGGCGGCCCCGGCCGCTTCCACCAGCGCCTCCAGGTCGAAGGCCAGCCCCACGGCGGGACCCCGTCCCCCGAACCGGGCCAGCAGGCCGTCGTAGCGGCCGCCGGCCGCGATGCGCCGCCAGCCGGCGAACACCTCCACCACCAGGCCCGTGTAGTACTCCAGGTCCCGCACCAGGCCGGGCTCGACCCGCAGGGCCCCGGCGGCGCCGGGGAAGAACCGGCAGGCCGCCCGCAGGGTGGCCGCCAGCTCCGCGACCGGTTCCACCCCCAGCGCCTCCAGGTGCTCCAGGGCTTCGGGCACCGGGAAGCTGCCGGCCAGGAATCGGTAGGCCTCCTGGGCCCGGTCCGGACCCAGGCCCGCCTCCAGGGCCCGCCGCAGGGCGACCCGGTCGCGCCGCGCCAGGGCGGCGGTCACGGCGGCAGCCGCCGGTTCGTCCAGGCCGGAGGCGGCCAGGAAGGCCTGCAGCACGCCGGTGTGCCCCACGGCCACGCGGACGGGGAAGGGCACAAGGCCGCTGCCGTTCCCCACCGGCGGCGCCGGGGAACCCCGCCATGGCCACGCCAGGGGCACGGCCTCGTCGCCCAGGGACCCGGGATCCGGGGGCGGGCTAGGGGGATCGGCAAGGGGCGAGGCGAGGTCCCCCCACAGGCCGCCGACCGCCTCCAGGGCTTCCACCAGCAGGCCCAAGATCTCCACATCGCCCGCCGGGGCCGGCGCGCCCAGCAGTTCGACGCCGGCCTGGGTCACCGCCTGGAACCGCCCGTCCCGGGGATCCCGCCGGAAGACCGGATCCAGGTAGTACAGGCGCCAGGGGTCGCCGCCGGCGAGGCGCGGTGCCGCCCAGCGGGCGACGGCCACGGTGTGGTCCGGTCGCAGGGCGAGGACCCGCCCGGCCGGGTCGACGAACCGGCACAGGACGGTCTCCGGGAAGACGTCCAGCAGGTCCTCCCGGGCTTCTTCCCAAAGGGGCGTTCGCACCCGGCGATAACCCCACCGGCCGAAGAGGGCGGCCAGCTGGCGGCGGGCCTCCTCGGCCCGGTCGCCGGCACCGGCGCCGGCCCCGTCCCCGGCCCACGCCGGTGCGGGTGGCCACCAGGTGGAAGGAGCGGTCGAGGCGGCGGGCTCCATGAGGGCGGACCTCCCTGGTCACGGTTTCAGGCCACGTGCGGCTCAAGGTCACGCACCGTTCGCACGGCGATGCGGTGTTGACGCGGCCACGGGCTGTGGATTGCTTTAACACTTTAGCACTTTAACACGATGAAGCAACCGGATGCAATGGGTTGCGACACCGGAGCACGGGAATCACGGGGTGGGGCCGTGGGACCGGTGGACAGCCGGCGGGTGGAACCGGCTGGGTCACCCTGGAACGGGCTTCCTGCCGCGCGGGAAAGGGTTCCGGGCTGCAACGGGGAAATGCTCAGCAACCGGTCCCGCGGGGGCCCGCCGGTCCCAGGGGCGTGGGCGCAGGCTGGGGCCCGCCGGCCGGCAAGCGGCGACCCCGGCATCGGGCCGGACCGGGGGCGGCTCGGCCGTCCGGTGTGGGAGCGCGGTGGGTGCTGCACAGTCCGGGTCGCGCGGTGATCACCTCGCCGCCCCACCGTGATCCGGCCGGGGCGGGGTGGTCCCCACCGCAGCCCTACGGCGACCCGGGCCGGCTCCCGCGGTGGTCGCTCCGGTGCGGCTGGCGCCCCACCGTGATCCGGCCCGGCCTGCGCGGTGGTCGCCCCGGCGCGGCCCCGGCGGCCCGGCGTCCGGGACGGGATCCCGGTGGCGGCCCCGCCGCGTCCCGCCGGCATGATGGCGGGTCCGGCCGCCGCGGGACCGGGAGACAGGGAGGCATGTCCCGTGTATGACGTGATCGTCGTAGGCCTGGGCGGGATGGGCGGCGCCATCGCCTACCACCTGGCCCGGCGGGGCCGGCGGGTCCTGGGCCTGGACCGGTTCACCCCGCCCCACGATGCCGGTTCGTCCCACGGTCGCAGCCGGATCATCCGCCAGGCCTATTTCGAGGATCCGGCCTACGTGCCGCTGCTCCTGCGCGCCTACGAGCTCTGGGAGGCCCTGGCCAGGGACGCCGGCGAGACGCTGCTGGTCAAGACGGGGGGCCTGATGATCGGCACCCCCGACTCGGCCATCGTCGCCGGAAGCACCGAGAGCGCCCGGCGCCACGGGCTTTCCTACCGCATGCTGAGCCCGGAGGACGTGGGCCGTTGGTTTCCGGCCTTCCGCCTGGAGCCCCACGAGGTGGCGGTGTACGAAGAGGCGGCCGGGGTCCTGTTCCCCGAGAAGACGGTGGCGGCCCACCTGCGCCTGGCCCAGGCGGCCGGCGCCGAGCTGCGGTTCGGCGAGCCGGTGGAATCCTGGGTGGCCGGCGACGGCTCGGTGTCGGTGCGCACCCCCCAGGGCCGGTACCAGGCGGAGCGGCTGGTGCTGGCGGCCGGCGCGTGGAATCCCGGCCTTCTGGGTGGGACCTTCCCCCTGGAGGTCGAGCGCCAGGTCAGCCTCTGGTTCCGGCCCGCCGAGCGGCCCGACTGGTTCGAGGACCACTTCCCCATCTTCGTCTGGGACCGGGGGGACGAACCGGCCCTCTACGGCCTCCCCGGTCTGGAAGGCGAGGGGATCAAGGTCGGCCTGCACCACGGGGGCCTGCGCGGCGACCCCGACGCCCTGTCCCGGGAGGTGACCCCGGCGGACGTGGAGCCGGTCCAGCGATTGCTGGCCCGGCGGCTGCCCTTGCTGGACCCCGAACCGCAACGGGCGGCGGTGTGCCTTTACACCAACACGCCGGACCTCCACTTCCTGGTGGGGCCACACCCGGACCACCCGGCCGTCCTCCTGGCGGGGGGCTTCTCCGGCCACGGGTTCAAGTTCGTGCCGGTGATCGGGGAGGCGGTGGCGGACCTGGTGGAGGGCAAGGCGCGGCCCGACCTGGCCCTCTTCAGCCCGGCCCGGTTCCGCCCGGCGCCGGAGCAGGGGAGGTCCTAGACGGTGGGACTGCGGGGGATGGCGTACGTGCTGGGGGCGGCCGCCCTGTGGGGCACGCTGGGCGTGGTGGCGCGGATGGCCTACGCCGGCGGCGCCCAGCCCGGCGAGGTGGTGTTCTTCCGGGCGGCCATCGCCTTCGCCCTGGCCCTGCTGGTGGCGTGGCGGCAGGGGATCCCGCTGGCGGTGCCGCGGCGGCGCTGGCCCTTGCTGGTCGCCTACGGGACGATCAGCGTCGGCCTGTTCTACCTGAGCTACTTCTGGGCGGTGCGGCTGCTGCCCGTGGCCGTGGCGGCCGTGTTGCTGTACACGGCGCCCGTCTTCGTCGCCCTGTTGGCCCGGCTCGTCCTGGGCGAGGCGCTGGGTGTGCGGCGCCTTGTGGCGCTGGCGGTGGCCCTCGGGGGGGTCGTCCTGGTCAGCGCGCCCGACCCGGCGGCCGGCATCACCTGGACCGGGCTGGCGGCCGGCCTGCTCTCCGGGCTGACCTACGCCCTCTACAGCATTTTCGGCAAGGTCGCCCTGCGCGACCTGGACCCGGCCGCGGTGGTCGTCTACACCCTGGGCATCGGCGCCCTGGTGCTGCTGGCGGCGCTGCCGCCGGCACGGCTGCTGGACCTGGCCTGGTCGCCGGCGGTGTGGGCCTGGGTGGGGGTGCTCGGCGTCGGCCCCACCTTTCTGGCCTACCGCCTCTACACGGCCGGCCTGCAATGGGTCCCCGCCTCCACGGCCTCCATCGTCGCCACCGTGGAGCCGGTGGTGGCGGCCCTGCTGGGCTGGTTCGTCCTGGGGGAGGCGCTGACGGCGGGCCAGGGGGCGGGGGCCGCGCTGGTGCTGCTGGCGGGCCTGCTGGCCCAGGATGGGCGGGCTGCCCGGCCGGCTGCCCGGGCGGCCGGGCCGGCGACGGGAGCGCCGGGAGGCCCCCGTCCACCCCAAGGTCCCCAGCCACCCCATCGCCCGGCCGGGAAGGAGGCGGGAGGACCGTGCCCGTCCGCTGGCTGAACGCTGCCGAGGTGGAACGCTGCCTGCCCATGGCCGAGGCCGTCGACGCCATGGCGGCGGCCTTTGCTGCCGTCAGTGCCGGTCGGGTCGAGATGCCCTTGCGGATCGGGGTCGAGGCGCCCGCCGCCGGCGGGACCACCCTGTTCATGCCGGCCCACGACCCTGACCTGGGCTATACCGTGTTGAAGATGGTCTCCGTCTACCCCGGAAATCCGGCCCGGGGGCTCCCCGCCATCAGCGGCCTGGTGACCCTGGTCGACGGCGGCACCGGCCGGCCCGTGGCCGTGATGGACGGGGCCATGGTGACGGCCCTGCGCACCGGGGCCGCCAGCGGGGCCGCGACCCGGCTGCTGGCCCGGGACGACGCCTCGGTGCTGGCCGTGCTGGGCGCGGGTGCCCAGGCCCCGTACCAGGTCTTGGCCGTGTGCGCCGTCCGGCCCATCCGGCAAGTCCGGATCTACAATCGAACGCGGGAGCGGGCGGAACGGCTGG
>DATCLH010000019.1:0-1830 GCA_036564035.1 Thermaerobacter sp. | reverse complement strand
CCGCCGGTGCGCCGCCCAGCACCACGTTGCCGTGTTCGTCCGCGGTCCCGTGCCGCTCCACGGCCAGCCACGAGCCCAGATCGTCCCAGGCGAAGCCCGCCCGGATGCAAAGGATGCGCCGGGCCCGCTCCAGCACGGCGTAGTCGACGGAGATGGAGGGCAGGGCCTGCCAGGCGTCTTCCCAGGCAGGCCGCGGCTCGCCGGCCGCCACCCGGGCCGTCAGGCGTGCCAGCTCCGGCGCCGATCGCTCCAGTTCCGCACAGAACACCGAATTTCGCCAGGCAAACATCCCGCTGTTCCAGAGGTAGCGTCCCGCCGCCAGGAAGGCGGCCGCCTGTTCCGGTCCCGGCTTCTCGACGAACCGGCGCACGGAGGCGGCGTCGTGAAGCGGGTGGGCAGCCGGGGCGAGATCCCGGTGTTCGGGATCTCCAGCGAAGGAATCGCGGCCTTGGGGATCCCGGCCCAGGCGATTCCGGCCGTGGGGGGAGGCTTGGGTCGCATTTGGGTGGTCCGGGCTGCGCCCCTGATCCGGATACCCCGCCGCGCCTTCCTCGAATTCTTCTTCCAGTTCAATGTAGCCGTACTGGGTCTCGGGGCGGGTGGGCTCGATCCCGAAGGTCACCAGGGCCTCGGTCGAAGCAGCCACTGCCAGGGCCTGGTCCGCCGCCCGGGCAAAGGCCGGCACGTCGGGGATGTGATGGTCCGCGGGAAGAACAAGCACCGCCGCGTCCCCGTAGTGCCGGGCGATGTGACCGGCCACCAGGGCCAGGGCGGGAGCCGTGTTCTTCCCCGACGGCTCGATGACCAGCTGCCCCGCGGGAAGGTCCGGCAGGACCCGGCGCGTGGCCTCGGCGTAGGCCGCCCCGGTCACCACCCAGACGTCGCTGAGCCCCGGCACGGCCCGCGCCCGCTCCCAGGTCGCCTCCAGCAGGGTGCGCCCGCCGAAAAGGCGGAGAAACTGCTTGGGCCGTTGCGGCGTGCTGGCCGGCCAGAGCCGGCGCCCCTCGCCGCCGGCCAGGATGACGGCGATGCGCGGCAGGACGGGCATGGTTCCTCTCCCTTCCGGCACTCGGGTGGCGGGGTTGTCCTTCCGGCGTCACGCCAGCAGGCTTGAAGCCGGCAGGCCTGAAGCTGATGGGTAGGGAAACACCCTGGACGCCTCTTCGTCGTATTCCAGGGTACCGGTTCCTGGGATGACAAACAACGTCATGTCACTGCGGTGGTGGGAGGCGAGGGGCGACGGCAGAAGCCGCTGCCATCCGGCCCTACCGGGACGAACCCCGCCCGGCCAGACCCGGCCCGCCGCCCGGCGGCGCCCCCTTCACCCACACGCTGCCGCTCAGGCGCGCCTCGTAGAGGCCCGCACCTGTCTCGGCCAGGGAGACCCGTTCCACCCAGAGGGCCGGCTCGGCCTGCGCGACGCGCCTGAGCCACCCCTCAATGGCATTCCACGTACCCCCAAGTTCCACCGTGACGGCCACGGCCCCATAGGATGCAGGATCACCGGCTCCCGCAGCGGCCGGCAGGGCGGACGCGGAACCTTGGTTCAAGTCCGGGGCAGGGGGTGCGGGCGGCGCGCCGGCGGCCGGTGGTGCGGACGGGGCCGGTTCGGCCACCCCGCCCGCAGCCGAGCCGGGGTTCCTCGTGACCTCGCCCCCAGCTTCGCCCCCGCTGGCCGAGCGGGCCAGGGGCGCATAGGCCCCGAACTGGACCGCCAGCAAGGTGGCGCCGGTGTTCCGGGCATACCCGTCGAGCCGCACCGCAAGCCCGGACAGTCCGGCGGCCGGCAAAAGGCGCGCCTCGGCTGCCTCCACCTGGCGGTGCAGCTCG
>DATCLH010000018.1:0-2268 GCA_036564035.1 Thermaerobacter sp. | reverse complement strand
CGGCGCCGGGCCCGCTGGATCCACCCCGCGTGCTGGGCGACCACCTGGGGCACCCGGTGGAGGGCATAGCCCCGCGGCACCACGACCACCAGGCCGTCGGCCGGCGAGAGGACCAGCCGCACCCGGCGCGCCCGGGCGCTGACCCGGACGGTGTAGGCGGGCAGGCCGGCGGGCAATCCGGCCGGCTCCGGCCGCCGGCCGGCCTCCCGGGACCGGCCGGGGCCCCGGCCCGGGTCCGCCGCTGGCCTATCCACCTCCCGGTGCCGGGGGTCCCGGCTTTCCGGCGCCGGCCCCCGGGCCCCAGACCGCCCGCCGCCCGCCGGCGCCCCGCCGGTTCGTCCCCCACCCGCTGCCCTGCCCATCCAACCCCCTCCTCGCCCGTTCCCGCCGGGCCTCGGGCCGGCCCGGCGGGGCGAAGCCCGAGCCGCCGCCGGCCGCGGGCTTCCCGTCAACCATGGTCATGGTTCGCCCGGCCGGTCGACGCTCCTCCCCGGGCCCCAAAGGACGCGCCGGCCCGCGCGCCGGCCCGCGCCGGCCCGCGAAAAGGGGCGCCCGGCCCCGAATGGAAGGGCCACCGGATGGCATACATTGGTCCCGGAAGGAACCCGGCCGGTCCCCGACCGGCCGGGCCGGCCCCCTTGAAGGAGGTGCCGTCGTGTCCGACGGGGCTGCACCCGGGCCGGCCACCCGCTCGGTGATCGCCCTGCTGGTCTCGGCCGCCTTGCTGGCGGGCGCCCTGGGACTCCACCTCCGCCGGGCCCAGGAGCCGGTGGCCGGCGTCACGGCGCCGGGGCGGCCCACGGCCGACCGGGTGATCCGCCTGACGGAGTACGCCTATGAACCGGCGGTGATCGAAGTCCGCCAGGGGACCCGGGTGCGGCTGACCCTGATCAACACCGGGCGGGAGGAACACGAGCTGGAGATCGGCGGCTACGGCCTGGAGGTGGCCGGACTCCGGCCGGGAACCAGCGTGCGGCTGATCTTCAACGCCGACGTGCCGGGCCGCTTTGAGCTGGCCTGCCACATGCCCGGCCACTACGAGAAGGGGATGCGCGGGGTCCTGGTGGTCCACCCTGCCGACGCCGGCCGCTAGGGTCCCGTTGCGGTGCGGGGCCTGCGAGCGCCGGCCCTCGGCCGTGGTATGGTGTTGCCGGGAGGCGACGCCATGCCCGCGAAGGAGTTGTCACCGGCGCCCGATCCTGCCCCGGCCGCCCGCGCCCGCAGCCGGGTGCTGGCCGCGCTTCTGGCTGCCGGCGGCGGGCCGGTTTCGGGTGCGGACCTGGCCGGCCGGTTGGGCATCAGCCGCACGGCCCTGTGGAAGCACATCGAATCCCTGCGCCGGGACGGCTGGCCGGTGGAAGGCCGGCCGCACCACGGCTACACCCTCGATCCCGGGGCTGCCCGGGAGCTGGCGGCCCGCCGGTTCGTCCCCGAGCTGCTGGAGGCGCGGCGGCTGGGGTCGCGGCTGGGCCACACCGTCCACTGGTACCCGGAGGTGGGTTCGACCAACGACGTGGCCCGGCGGCTGGCCGAAGGCGGGGCGCCGGAGGGGACCGTCGTGGTCGCCGGCCGCCAGGTGGCCGGCCGCGGCCGCCTGCGCCGCTTTTGGTGGAGCCCGCCCGGCGGGCTGTGGATGTCCCTCATCCTCCGCCCCACCCTTCCCCCCGAGCGGCTGCCCCTGCTGACCCTGGCTGTGGCCACGGCCGTGGCCGAGGCCGTCGAGCTCCTGGCCGGCCGGCCCGTGGCCGTCAAGTGGCCCAACGACGTGCTGGTCGACGACCGCAAGATCGCCGGCATCCTGCTGGAGACCGTCACCCATCCCCACGGCGCCGAGTACGTGGTGGCGGGGATCGGCGTCAACCTGGACGTCCAGGGGGAGCCGGTGCCGGAGGAACTGGCGGACCGGATCACCTGGCTTGGCCGGGAGGCCCCGCAGCCGGTCACGGTCAACGACGTGGCCGAAACCATCCTCCAGCGGCTCGAGGCCCGCTACCTCCAGCTCCACGGTGAGGGCGGCGAACCGGTCCTGGCCGCCTGGCGCAGTCGGGCCGCCTGGCTGGGGGAGCCGGTTCGGATCGTCCTGCCCGGGGGCGAGGTGGAGGGCATCGCCCTGGACGTAGCAGCCGACGGCTCCCTGGTGGTCGAACAGGCCGGCGGCACGCGCCGCCGCATCCTGGCCGGGGACGTGCAGCGCCTCAGGCCCCTGGGCGGCACGCCGGAGGCCGGATCCCGGTGACGGCCGGCCGCCGTCCTCCGGCCCGGGCCGTC
>DATCLH010000017.1:0-2635 GCA_036564035.1 Thermaerobacter sp. | reverse complement strand
GCGGCCAGGCCCGCCACGGCCCCCAGCAGCACCAGCATCGCCAGCAGCGCCCCTGCGAAGGCGGCCAGCATGCGGCCCATCCCCCTTGATCGGACGAACCCGGCCCCGGGGCCCCGGCACTGCGGGCTCCGGCCCCTGGGGGACACGCCCCGCCCCTGCCGGCTCCGGCCCCCGTGGGAGTTCCGGCTCCTGTGCGGGTCCGGCCCGTGGGGACCAACCCGGCCCCTGGGGAAGCTCCGGCTCCCGCGCCGGTTGCGGCCCGTGGGGACGAACCCGGTCCCTGGGGGAGTTCCGGCTCCTGTGCAGGTCGCGGCCCCTGGCGACGCGCCCGGCACTGCTTGCTCCGGCCCCTGCGGGCGCCGCGGCGGCCCCCCGCCGGGTCCGGTGCGGACGGGCACGGACGGGCGGTCAGGCCCCTTGCCGGACTTCGCTCGATGGGTTCGGGCGTAGGGTTCCCACGGGGAATCGCGAGGAATAAGGAAAAGGAGGGTTCCCCTCCCGGACATTATCCGGTAATGGTTGGTGCCGGCCCCAGCACCACCGGCCGCGCCGGGCCGCCCCACGCGGCACCTGTCGCGGCGGCCTCCCGTGGGGGCGTCCCCCGGGCGGCTTCCCGTGGTGGCCTGCCACTGCGGCCTCCCCCGGCGGCCTGCCACGGGGCCTCCCCCGGCGACCTCCCTTGGCAGGGCTACAACGGCGGCCTCCCACGCGACCGCCCGCGGCGGACCGCGCGCCGGGCGACCACGGGGCACGGGGCGGCGGCATCCCCACCGGCGCAGATCGACGGCCAGCGGCCGTCCTAGCCGGCGTTCCGCAGGCCGGCCGCGATGCCCAGGATGGAGAGCAGCAGCGCCCGCTCCAGGGCCGGCCGCTCGGGGTCGCCTTCCGGCGTGGCCCGGTACCGGGCCAGCAGCTCCACCTGCAGGTAGCTGATGGGGTCGACGTACGGGTTGCGCAAGGCCGTCTGCCGCGCCAGCACGGGGTGGTGGGCCAGAAGCGGCCCGCCGAAGGTCTCCTCCAAGAGCGCCCGGGTCCGCACCATGGCCTCCTCGAGCCGGGGGAAGAACCGGTTCGCCAGGGGCCCGGGCACCAGCCGCAGGTACTCCCTGGCCACGGCCAGGTCGGCCTTGGCCAGGGCCAGGGCCGCGCCGTCCAGCACCGAGCGGAAGAAGGGCCAGCGGGCAAACATCGCCTGGCGAAGGTCCCGCGGCACCGCCGCAAGACCTTCGGCCAGCCCGTACCAGCCGGGCAGCAGAAGACGCACCTGGGTCCAGGCCATCACCCAGGGGATGGCCCGCAGATCCTGGACGCGCCGGGCCCGGCCCGTGCGGGCCACCGGGCGGGAAGCGATCTTCAGGGCGGCGATCTCCCGGATCGGGGTGAAGTGCTCGAAGAACTCGAAGAACCCGGGCTCCGCCAGCAGCTGGCGGTAGGCCTCCGCCGACCGGGCGGCGGCCCGGTCCATGGCCTCCCGCCAGGCCGCCGGGACGGGGGAACCGCCCGCGGCGAGCCCCTGGCGCCCGCCGCCCGGCCTGCTCGGCGCGGTCCCGGCCCCGCCGGGCGGGCCGGGTTCCTCCGGCGAAAGCACCGCCTCTTGGGCCTGGGCCAGCGTGTCCCGGGCCGCCGCCAGAAGGAAGTGGTAGAGGAGCTGCTCCAGGTTGCGCAGGGCCAGCTCGGGGTGAGCGTAGCGGTCCGCCAGCGCCTCTCCCTGCTCGGTGAGCCGCAGGCGGCGGCCCACGGTGCCCGGCGGCAGGCTGGCGATGGCGCGGCCGGCGGTCCCCCCGCCGCCCCGGGCCGTGGACGTGCCGCGACCGTGGAAGAAGGACACCGGCACGCCCGCCGCCCGGGCCACCGCCGCGATGCCCTCCTGGGCCCGGTAGAGGGCCCAGTTGGCCGCCAGGTAGCCCGCGTCCTTGCTGGAGTCGGAGTAGCCGATCATCACCTCGCAGCCGCCGCGGCCGCGGGCGTGGACGCCGAAGACGGGGTTCTGCAGCAGCTGCTCCATGGCGCGGGGCGCCGCCTCCAGGTCGGCCAGGGTCTCGAACAGGGGGACCACGTCAAAGGGCAAGGGGTGGCCGGGGCGGTACAGCCCCACCTCCCGCGCCAGGACGAACACCTCCAGCACGTCGGCGGGGCCGCGGCAGCCGCTGATGATGTAAGCCCCCCGGTCCTGCCAGGCCCGCAGAGCATCCAGGGCCACGGCCAGCTCGCGGCTGCGGGGCCGGTAGCCCACCGGCGCCAGCGGCCGGGGCGAAGCCAGCTCCCGGGTCAGCACCGCCTCCCGCCCGGCGGCATCCAGGGCCAGGTACTCCCCTGCCGCCATGACCCCACCGGCTTCCAGCAGCTCCGCCACCGCCCGCCCGTGGGCCTCGGCATGCTCCCGCAGGTCGAGGGGCGCCATGGCCTCGCCAAAGACCTGGGCCCGCCAGCGCAGGGGACGCACCAGGGTGGCCGCCGCCTCGCCCAGCCCGGCATCCCGCAGCCCCTCTTCCACCTGGAAGAGCAGGCGATCCAGGGCGGTGGAACCGGCGGCCTCCGGCCCCTCGCCGGCCGGCGGTTCCCCGGCGGTCCCCTTTGGTGGCGCGGCCGCGGCGGGCCGGGAAGGCCGTTCGCCGGCTGGGTCCGCTGGAACGGC
>DATCLH010000016.1:0-5271 GCA_036564035.1 Thermaerobacter sp. | reverse complement strand
TCCCGGCCGGGATCGCCGCTGTGGACGGTCTCGTCATGGGCCATCGGTGTTCCACCTCCCAGGGCGATGTATGTCGCCCCGGGGCCGCCGGTCCCGGCTGCGGGGAGAGCTTGGGCGATGGCACAGGGATTCGGGCGCGGGACCCATGGGGGTCCGGTGGCCGGGGAGGGCCGGGGAGCCGCCGGTTCCGCCGCAGGTGGCCGTTGACAGCTCGGTCCGGCCGCGCCATGGTAAGGGCAACGACCAGCGCATCGATCTCGTGGTGTGCCCATCCTTTGGGGCAGGGTGAGGCGCCGGGCCCGCCGGCCCGGCGCCAATTCCCGACCGGCAGTGATGGGGCGGCCCCCGCGGGCCCCGCGGCGGGCCAGCCCACGAGCCTGCCAGCCTCGGCGGTTGATCCGGTGAGAATCCGGAGCCGACGGTATAGTCCGATCGGGCAGAGGTGGCGCACCCGGGCGACCAGGAGCGGGAGGGGCGAGGAACCCCTCCCGGCGGCGGCCGCGCCCCTGTCGCGGGGCCCGGCGGCGGCCGATCCTTCCCGCCCGGCCCGTGAGCCCAGGGAGAGGGCGGTGAACCCTCCCCGGTGACCTCTGCCCGGCGTTCATCCCCAGGATGGCGCCGGGCTTCGTCGTTTTCAGGGGACACCGCGGGCGATGCCGGTGGCAGGGTGGGAGGTGAAGCCGGTGGAAGGCCATGACGGCCGGGCGGCGCCCGGGCCGGCCGGGTTCGTCCGCCAGGTCCCGGACCGGGGGCCGGCCGTGGCCCCCAGCGAGCGGCCGGGCGCGGGACCCCAGGCCGCCCTGGCGGAGCCGGGGGAGGCGGTCGAACCCGCCCGCCCGCGGCACGGGACCTGGGCCCTCAAGACGGGCCTGGCCCGCATGCTCAAGGGCGGCGTGATCATGGACGTAACCACGCCGGAGGAAGCGCGGATCGCCGAAGAGGCCGGCGCGGTGGCGGTGATGGCCCTGGAGCGGGTGCCGGCGGACATCCGGGCGGCCGGCGGGGTGGCCCGGATGGCCGACCCGGACCGGATCCGGGCGATCATGGCGGCGGTGACCATCCCGGTGATGGCCAAGTGCCGCATCGGCCATTTCGTCGAGGCGCAGATCCTGGAGGCCCTGGGCGTCGACTTCATCGACGAGAGCGAGGTGCTGACGCCCGCCGACGAGCGCTTCCACATCGACAAGCACGCCTTCCAGGTCCCCTTCGTCTGCGGGGCCCGGGACCTGGGCGAGGCGCTGCGCCGCATCGCCGAAGGGGCGGCCATGATCCGGACCAAAGGAGAACCAGGGACGGGGGACGTGGCCGAGGCCGTGCGCCACATGCGCCGGATGAACGAGCAGATCCGCCAGGTCTGCCGGGCCGGGGAAGAGGAGCTGGTGGCCCTGGCCCGGGACCTGGGGGCGCCCTACGAGCTGCTGCTGGAGGTCAGGCGGCAGGGGCGCCTGCCGGTGGTCAACTTCGCGGCGGGCGGCATCGCCACGCCGGCCGATGCCGCCCTGATGATGCAGCTGGGGGCCGACGGCGTGTTCGTCGGTTCGGGGATCTTCAAGTCGGCCAACCCGGCGGCCCGGGCCCGGGCCATCGTCGAAGCCGTCGCCCACTACGACGACCCGGAGCGGCTGGCCCGGGTCTCCGGTGGGTTGGGCGAGGCCATGGCCGGCGTGGCGGCCCACACCCTGGCGGATGAGGAGCGGATGCAGCGGCGGGGCGGCTGAGCCCCGGCCGCAGGGGGAGGTGGCGGCAGGCATGGATGGGTTGGACCGCGGGGAGGCCGCCTGGGGACCGCCCGGCGACGGCGTGGCCAGCCGGTGGGCCTCGGCCGGGGACGCCGGGGCGAACGGGGCATGGGGATCCGGGGGCCGGCTGCCCGGCGAGCCGGTCACCTGGCCTCAGGAGGGGGACGAACCGGCCGGCGTCCGCCGGGCCCCCTCCGGCGGGCCTTGCATCGGCGTGCTGGCCTTGCAGGGGGGCGTGGCCGAGCACGTCGCCTACTTCCGCCGGGCCGGTGCCCGGGTCCGGCCGGTGCGGGTGCCGGGGGATCTGGAGGGGCTCGAGGGGCTGGTGCTGCCCGGGGGCGAGAGCACGACCCTGGGCCGGCTGATGGAACGCGCGGGCCTCCTGGAGGCCCTGGCCCAGCGGGGCCGGGCCGGGGCCATGGCCTTCTTCGGGACCTGTGCCGGGCTCATCCTGCTGGCGCGGGATGTGGCGGGCGGCGCGGTGCCGCGGCTGGGCCTGATGGACGTGGTGGTGGCCCGCAACGCCTACGGCCGGCAGGTGGACAGCTTCGAGGCGGACCTGGCCGCCCCCGCCCTGGGGGAGGAGCCGCTGCGGGCCCTGTTCATCCGCGCCCCGGTGGTGGAGTCCGTGGGCCCCGGTATCCAGGTCCTGGCCCGCTGGCAGGGGCGGCCCGTCCTGGTGCGGCAGGGCCGGTGCCTCGCCAGCACCTTCCACCCCGAGCTGTCGGGGGATTTGCGGGTGGCCCGGCTGTTCCTGGACATGGTCGCCCAGGGGCCGGCCGTGGCGGTTTGACCCCGCCGGACCCCGCAGCGAAGGTGCCCGCCCCAGGGGGCGGGGGCGGGACACCGGGGCGGCCCCTCCCCGGACCTGGGGCCGGGGCCCGGGCCCGGGCTCGGGGGCTCGGAACCCGGGCCCGGGGGTGGGACCCGGAACGCGGGCTCGGGGCTGGAACCCGGAACCCGGGCCCGGGACCCTTTATTGCTCAATTGACGAGCCTGGCGGTGCCGGAGGGCCCCGCCAGGCTCGTTTTATCGGGCTCTTGTTCCGGCGGCTTTAGGCGGGCAGGCCGCCCAGGGCCCGGCGCAGCCGGCGGCTCAGCCAGGCTGCCAGCACGGCCTTGGCCAGGTCCCCGGGGATGAAGGGGAGGACGGCCGCCCCCCAGATCTTCGACCAGGCGGTCCCCGTCACCACCGCCAGCCACGGGGCGCCGGCGGCGTAGACCAGCAGGATGCCGCCGGTCACGGCCGCCAGCAGGGCGCGGAGGAAGCCGGCTTCCCCGTCGGGCGACGGCGCCGCCGGCCGGTCCCCGCCGCCCGGCCTCCCGGCGACGGCCGGCCCGGGCCGGCCCTTGGGGAGCCGCCACGCCCCCGGGCGGGCCAGCAGGCCGGTCAGCCCCGCCGCCAGCGGGTAACTCAGGAGGAACCCGCCCGTCGGGCCCAACAGGGGGGCCGGGCCGGCGCTGCCGCCGGCGAATACGGGGGCTCCGGCCAGCCCCAGGAGCAGGTAGGCCAGCTGGGCGGCGAAACCCCACCGGGGCCCCAGCAGCAGGCCGGACAGCATCACGCCCAGGGTCTGGCCCGTGATGGGGACGGGGGTGAAGGGCAGGGGGATCCGCAGGTAGCTCAGCACGGCGGTGAGGCCGGCCATCAATCCTGCCAGGACCAGCGGGCGCAGGCCGGCCACCCCGGCCCCGGCTGAACGGGAGACGGGGACCGTTTTCGCCGGCCCGAGGTCACCGCTGGCGGCGACGGCCGCCTCCCCGGCTGCCGGCGCCGATACCCCAGCCTGGTGCGGACCCGACGGGTCTGCGGTCCGTTCGGATGGCATGGGGCTCCCTCCCTTGATACGGACGTGAGGTTGAGACCGGATCCGATGGGTGACGCAACCAGCGTACCGGCTTGGCCGGGCGTTTGTCAACCATGTAGTAATTTAGGTTAACAATGCCCCTGACCAGGTTCCCGCCCCGCCGGCCGCCGGTCAGCATACCGCCAAGAACCCCACCGTCCATGTTCGCCACCGGTTGCATCACGGATTGCATTAATATACGAACGGTCGTATACTCATACACAAGTTGCCGGGCGCCACGGGTCCCCCGGGGGCCCCGAACCCCCCGGGGTCCCGGATCCACCGGGGGCTCCGGCGCCCGGAAGGGTGGGAAGAGGCGGTGACGGCGCCGGTGCGGGTGGCGGTGTTGGGAGCCAGCGGTTACGCGGGGGGCGAGCTGGTCCGTTTGCTGGTCCGGCACCCGCGGGTGGAGCTGGCGGCGGTGGCCGGTTCGTCCCGGGCCGGGGAGCCGCTGGCTGCGGTGTTCCCCCACCTCCGGGGGATCGTGGCCCTGGACCTCTTGGATGCGGCCCGGCCGGAGACGTGGGTCGACCTGGGCCTGGATGGGATCTTCCTGGCTCTGCCCAGCGGGCAGGCGGCCGAGCTGCTGCCCCGGATCTGGCCCGAGGCCCGGGCCCGGGGGGTGCGGGTGATCGACCTCAGCGGCGACCTGCGCCTGCCGGCGGGCCTGTACGAGGCCTGGTACGGGCGGCCGGCGGTGGACCCGGCCCTGCAGGCCGAGGCCGTCTACGGCCTGAGCGAGCTCTTCGCGGACCGGATCCGCGAGGCCCGGCTGGTGTCGAACCCCGGCTGCTACCCCACGGCGATCCTGCTGGCCCTTGCCCCCCTGGCCGTCACCGGTGGCCTGGCGGGCGGGGCGGTGGTCATCGACGCCAAGAGCGGGGTCTCGGGGGCCGGGCGGGCCGCGTCGGTAGCGACGGCCTTCGCCGAGGTCAACGAGAACTTCGCCCCCTACAAGGTGGGCCGCCACCAGCACACCCCGGAGGTGGAGCACGTGCTGGGCGGGCTGGCCGGCGCCAGCGTCACCGTGCTCTTGACGACCCACCTGCTGCCGGTGACCCGGGGGATCCTGGCCACCTGCTATGTGCGGCCCCCCCAGGGGTGGTGGCCGGAGGTCCCGGGGGCCGAAGGGGCCGACGGGCTGGGGCCCGCCCTGCAGGGGCTCTACGAGGCCTTTTATAAAGGAAAGCCCTTCGTGCGGGTGCTGCCGCCGGGGCAGGTCCCGGCCATCAAGCAGGTCCAGGGTTCCAACCTGTGCGACCTGGGCGTGCATTACGACCCGCGGACCGGCTGGATCACCGTCTTCGCCGCCATTGACAACCTGGTCAAGGGCGCGGCGGGCCAGGCGGTTCAGAACCTCAATCTCATGGCGGGCTGGGACGAGACCACGGGCCTCGACCTGGTGCCCCTCTTCCCGTGAGGGGCGGAATGGCATGGCCGGATGGCGAGGGGAAGGAGCTTGGGGATGAACCAGCGGGACGGGTTGGCGACGTCGACGGCGGTGGCGGCCTCCGGGGTGACGGCGGGGCCGGCCTCCCAGAGCCCGCAACCGGGCGCGGTCGATCAGGGGGGTCGCAGCCGGGCCGCGCAGCCGGTCCCCGTGCCTCCCGCCGGGGAGTACGTCCTGCAGGCCGGCTGGGGCGTCACCACACCGGCCGGATTCCAGGCCGGGGGGTTGCACTGCGG
>DATCLH010000015.1:0-9458 GCA_036564035.1 Thermaerobacter sp. | reverse complement strand
GAGGCGGCCTGGCCACGGCCCGCCCACGAGCCCCGCCCCACCGGGGGTCTACGGGGGCACCGGGGGAAGGGGCGGCCGGGCCCCGCACCACCGGGGGTCCACGGGGGCGCCGGGAGAAGGGGCGGGCGGGCCCTCTCGGGCGGGGTCCGGCGTCCCCCCCAGGGACCGGGTTCCCCCGGGCCCTCGGGCCCCTGGGCCCCGCCGCCGGTACCGGCTCGGCGGGGCCCAGCCCTTGGCGGGGGCCCAGCACATGGGCAGGTTGAAGTCTCCGAGCGGCGTGCCCCCGCACCGGCCGGGAACGGGGCAGCGTCAGCCGCCGCCGTGCCGGCTGCCTTCGGGAGCGCGGCCGCCCCGTCTCCCGCCCGGCCAGGGCGGCTCCGCCGGGTCACCGCCCTGAGCGCCGGGCGCCGGCCGGCCCGGTTCGCCCGCATCACCGGCCGCCCGCCGTGGCGGCCGGCCGGGCCGCCGCCGGTCCCGCCGGCCATCACCGGGGGCCGGCCCCGGGCCGGGATCCCGGTGGGGCTCTACGTGCACGTGGACGTGCTGGATGTCGGGGTCCCGGCGCAGCACCTGCTCGACCCGGTCGGCCACGGCGTGGGACTCCTCCACCGTCAGCCTGGGATCGACGGTGATGGTCACGTCGATGGCGGCCGCCTTGCCCAGCCGGCGTCCCCGCACGTCCCGGACGGCCTCGACCCCCGGCACGCCGGCGACCCGCCGGCCCAGGCGCTGGACCCGTTCCGGCTCGAAGCCGTCAAGCAGGTCGTGGGTCGCTTCCGTCACCAGGCGCCACGCCGTGCGCACCACCAGAAGCCCCACCACGAGCCCTGCCACGGGGTCGAGCCAGGGCCAGCCGCGGCCGGCCCCCCAGATCCCCACCACGGTCCCCAGGCTGACCAGGGCGTCGGAGCGGTGGTCCCGGGCCGCCGCCCGCAGGGCGGGGCTGCCCGTCCGCCGGGCCAGGGCGCGGTTATAGGCGTACACCGCCGCCATGAGGGCGGCGGCCGCCAGGCCCACCCCGGCGGCATAGGGCTCGGGCGGCTCCAGGTTCGGCGCCAGGGCCGCCTGCAGGGCCGCCAGCCCCACGTTGAGGCCGACCAGCCCCATCACCGTGCCCACCACCAGCTGGGCCACCGTCTCGGCACGCCCGTGGCCGTAACGGTGCTCGGCGTCGGCCGGCCGGGCGGCCGCCCGGATCCCCCAGAGGACGGCCACCGAGGCCAGCACGTCCGTCAGGTTGTTCAGGCCGTCGGCCACCATGCCCCGCGACCCGGCCCGCCACCCCACGCCAATCTTGACGGCGCTCAGCAGGATGTAGCTGGCGGCGCTCAGCCACGCCCCGCGCAGGCTGGCCCGGAGGGCGGGATCGTCTCCTGGCCTGCGCTCCCGCTCTTCACCCGGCACGGAGTTTCCTCCCCACAAGAAGGTTGCGGCTGGGCAAATCCCCGGACACGCCGGGAGGGAGGCCGCCGTGGGCAGGCCTCCCTCCCGCAACGGTTCCAGTATAACCGCCGGCGCCGGCGCCGGCCAGCGGCCGGGCCCGCAGAAGGGCGGCCGGCGGCTAGGCCCGCGGTGGGGCGGCCGGCGGCCGGGCCGCGTTCGACCCCATCCCTTGGCGTCTAGCGGCGGCCCGCCACCAGGCGGCGTTCATCCCGCTCCCGGGCGGCCAGGACCTCGTCCCGCAGCGCCTCCCACACCAGCTGGTAGGTGGCCGCATAGGCGGGATGGCTGCGCAGGGTGTCCAGGTCCCGCTGCCGCGGGATCGTCACCGGCACCTGGGCCTTGATCCGGCCCGGCGAGGCGGTGAAGACGACGATCCGGTCCGCCAGGTGGATCGCCTCGTCGATGGAATGGGTGACGTAGAGCACCGTCTTGCGGTTCGCCTCCCAGAGGCGGAGCAGTTCCTGGGCCAGCAGCAGCTTGTTCTGCTCGTCCAGGGCGGCGAAGGGTTCGTCCATCAAGAGGATCTCCGGGTCGACGGCGAAGGCCCGGGCCACGCTGACCCGCTGCTTCATCCCGCCCGACAGCTGGTGGGGGTAGGCGTCGGCGAAGGCCTCCAGCCCCACCAGGCGCAGGTAGTGATCCACGATCCGCTCCCGCTGGGCGCGGGGGACCCGCCGCAAGGCGAGCCCGTAACCGATGTTGCGCCGGACGGTCATCCAGGGGAACACCGACTGCTCCTGGAACACCATGGCCTGCAGGGGCCGGGAGGGGTCGCTGCGGGCCACCTCGATCTCGCCGGCCGTCGGTTTCTCCAGGCCGGCCAGGATGCGCAGCAGGGTCGTCTTGCCGCAGCCCGAAGGGCCCACCAGGCAGACGAACTCCCCCTCCCCCACCTCCAGGTCGACCCCGTCCAGGGCGGTCACCACCCGGCGGCGGGCGACGAACTCCTTGCGCAGGCCGCGAATGCGGATCTTCCACCGATCGGCCATCCTCATCCCCCCTGAAGCCGTCCCGGGCCACCCCGGTACCCCCTCACGGCCGCCCGCCCCGCGCGAACGCGTCCCCCGTCCCCCGGCCCGGCCGCTAGCGGGGTCGCCACGGCAGGACCAGCCGTTCCAGCTCGTTCAGGGCCATGGTGAAGACGTAGCCGAAGAAGCTCATCAACACCAGGCCGATGTACATGGCGGCCATGTCCCAGACCTGGTAGGAGTTCCAGATCAGGTAGCCCAGGCCGCTGCGGGCGCCGATCATCTCCGCGGCCACGATCAGCAGCAGGGACACGCCCATCCCCAGCTTCAGCCCGGCGAAGATCATCGGCAGGGCCCCGGGCCAGGCCACCGTGCGGTAGAAGTCGAGGCGCGAGGCGCCGAAGTTCCGCGCCACGTCCACGTAGATGCGCTCGATGTTGACGACCCCGGCCACGGTGTTGACCAGCACCAGGGTGAAGCACCCCAGGGCGATGGTGACCACCTTGAAGGTCTCCCCCACGCCGAAGATCATCAGCAGAAGGGGCAGCAAGGCGATCTTGGGGATCGGGTAGATGGCGGCGACGATGGGCTCCAGCACCGCCCGCACCACGGGGAACAAGCCCATGGTCAGCCCGATCACCACCGCCGGGATCGCCCCGGCGGCGAAGCCCAGGATCACCCGCAGCAGGCTGATGCCCAGGTGCTGGGCCAGGGTGCCGTCGGCCACCATGGCGGCGAAGCGGACGGCCACCCGGCTGGGCGGCGGGAAGAACCGGGGATCCAGCAGGCCGGCCCGGACCAGAAGCTCCCACACCAGGAGCAGGGCGATGGGGCTGAGGATGGACAGCCATCGCTCCCGGTCCAGCACGGGCCCGCGCCGGGCCCGGGCCGGTTCGCCCCCGCCGCCCGCCCGGCGGGCCGCCTCCCGCCGCCGGAGCCGCGGGGGATTCCCCGCCGCCCGGCCGTCGCCGTTGCGGGCCACGGCCGCCAGCTCGCCCTCCCGCGGACCGGCGCCGCGCCCCGCAGCCCCCCGCCGGAGACCGGGGCGGGACCGCCCGGCACCCGGCGTGGCGTCCCGGCCGCCGGCCGCAGCCCGGGTCCGGGAAACGGCGCCGGATCCCTGCACCTGCCCGTCACCCTCTGCCTGTCGCCGGTTCCACATCCGCGTTCCCTCCATTCCCTCCTTGCCGAACGGCCCGGCGGGGAAAGGGAGCGGTCGCCGGGCCGCGGGAGTGGGACCCGGACACCCCCCAGCCGCTCGCGACCGCCCCCAAGTTCACCGGACCTGGTTCTACGGGCCCCCGCAGGGTCCCGCCGCCGGCCGGCGCCGGCTATTGACCGCCGTCGTAGGGTCCGAGGACCTCCACCGCGTACTCCACCAGGGACTGGTCGACCACCTGGTCGAGGTCGATCTGGCCCGTGAAGTAGCCGCGCTCCCGGTACCAATCCAGCTGGGCCTTGAGGCTCTCCACGTTGAGGCGCCCGTCGGGATTGAGCCCGGGCACGTAGACCTTCTTCCACAGCTCGGGATCCTTGAGGGCCGTGTACTTCGTCATGATCGGGATGATCTCGGCCATCTTGGCCTCGTCCCGCTTGACGAAGGCGTCGTTGTAATCCCGCAGCGCCTTGACGTAGGCCAGCATGAACCGCTGGGACAGCTCCTTGTCGGCGACGAACTGGGGGCTGGCCAGCACCTCGGCGATCTGGAAGCCCGGCGCGTAGTCCCGGGCGGCGTCGCCGAAGCGCTTGAGGATGCCCTGTTCCTCCGCCTGGGTGATCAGGGGCTCGATGTGCATCGCCACGTCCACGGCCCCGTTGGCCAGGGCGGCGTTCATGTCGCCGAAGGACTTGATGATCACGTACTCCACGTCGTCGCGGGTCAGGCCCGCGTGCTTGAGGGCCAGGTCGACGAACTGCTCATCCAGCGACGCCTCGGCGGTGATGGCGATCCGCTTGCCCTTGAGGTCCTTGTAGTCCTTGATCTCGTCCGCCTTGTCGGCGGCCACCGTCAGGTTGAAGTAGGAGCGCCCCGGCACGTTCTCGCCCTTGGTGGCGATGAGGTGCAGGTCCAGGCCGCTCTGGATGGCGTTCCAGAGGCCGACGCTCAGGACCCCGCCGGCCACCTGCACCTGGTCGGCGGCCAGGGCCGGCAGCATGTAGGCGCTGGACTCGAAGGTGACGAACTCGGGCTTGATGCACAGGTCGTGGAAGTAGCCCTTCTCGGTGGCGATGTAGAAGCCCGCCCCCGAGGGAGCCCCGTCTTCGGCGATCTTCACCGTGACCTCCTGGGGCAGGGGCGGAACCCCGGCCAGGCCCGGGCGCTGGCTGCAGTCGCCCCCGGCGCCGCCGGCCTCCCCCCCGCTGCCGCCGCTGGCCCCGCCCGCCGGCGTGCCCGAGGGCCCACCGCCGGCACCCCCGGTGCCGCAGGCCGCCAGCAGCACGGCGACGGCCAGGATCGCCGCCAGAGCGGGAAGGGCGCGGCCCCACCGCCTCCCGTTCCGGCTTCGCCTTCCTTCCATTCCTGAACCCCCCGTATGGATGGCCTCGGCCGCGTCAGGAAACCTGACGGGGCGGCCGTGACGACTACCCCACGATATGCCGTGGCCATGGGCGGGTGTGCAGCGGCGGCAGGGAAGGTCCCGCCGGACCGGGAAAGCAACGGTGCCGGGGCCGGAGGGGCCGGGAAAAGGGGCCGAGGGCGTGGAGGAAAGGGGCCACCGACCGGGGCGACATCCATGGGGACCTCCACTGGCCCATGCGCCGGAGTCGGGCGCCGGGGTCGGGCGCCGGGACGGCGCATGCCCCGGCTTACAAGGAGGCGGGCGGATGGTTCAGGAGGCGGGATCTACGCGGGGTCCGGCGGTGCAGGACCGCTACCCCGACGACTTCGCCTGGTGTTACGGCTGCGGCCGGCACAACCCGGCCGGCCTGCACTTCAAGACCTATCCCGACGGTGAGGAGACCGTCACCGTCTTCGAACCGCGGCCCGAGCACATGGCGGTGCCGGGTTTCGTCTACGGCGGGTTGATCGCATCGCTGATCGACTGCCACAGCATGGCCACGGCGTCGCTGGCGATGTACCGGCGGGACGGCCACCGGCTGGGGGACCCGGAGCCCGTGCCCCGCTGCGTGACGGCATCCCTGCAGGTGGATTACCTGCGGCCGACGCCCCTCGGCGCCCGCCTGGTGGTCCGGGGCCGGGTGGTGGACCTGGGCCCCCGCAAGGCGGTGGTCGAGAGCGAGCTCTATGCCGGCGAGACCCTGTGCGCCCGGGGCCGGGTGGTCGCGGTGCTGGCGCCGGCCACCATGACAAAGGCGGCGGGATCGAGCCCCCAACCCTAGCCGGTGGCCGCCCAAAGTCGCCGGCGGGGACCTTGGCGTCCGGTCCTGGGTCGGCCCAACCGGCGGGGACCTTGGCGACGGGGCCTGGGCCACCCCAACCGGCGGGGACCTTTTGCGACCGGGCCTGGGCCGCCCCAGCCGGCGGGGACCTTTTGCCACCGGGCCTGGGCCGCCCTCAGCCGGCGGCCCAGGCCCGGTGGCGGATGGTATACCGCTCGACCCGCGCCAGCACCACCCGGTAGCCCAGGCCGGGCTCCTGGGGCACGGCCACCGTGCCGTCGGCGTCGATCCGGACCGCCGGCTCGATGACGTCCTCGTGGTAGTAGCGGTCGCTGCCCGAGGTGTCGCCGGGCAGGGTGAAGCCGGGTAGGGTGGTCAGGGCGATGTTGTGGGCCCGGCCGACGCCGGTCTCCAGCATCCCCCCGCACCACACGGGGATGCCGTGGCGGCGGCAGAGGTCGTGGATCATCCGGGCCTCGGTGGGCCCGCCCACCCGGCCCTGCTTGATGTTGATGATCCGGCCGCTGCCCAGGGCCAGCGCCTCCCGGGCCCCGTGGACGTGCTTGATCGACTCGTCCAGGCACACCGGCGTGGCCAGCCGCCGCTGGAGCAAGGCGTGGTCCAAGAGATCGTCCTCATGGAGGGGCTGTTCGATCATCATCAGGCCGAAGCCGTCCAGGGCGGCCAGCCGCTCGGCCTCCGCCAGGGTGTAGGCGGCGTTGGCGTCGACCATCAGGGGGATGTCGCCGAAGCGGCTGCGCAGGGCGCGGACCGGTTCCACCTCGTAGCCCGGTTTGATCTTGATCTTGATGCGCCGGTAGCCCTTCTTGAGCCATCCCTCCACCGTCGCCAGAAGGTCGTCCAGGCTGGGCTGGATGCCCACGCTGACCCCCACGGCGATCCGGGTGCGGGCCGGGTCGCCGCCGTACTCCTGCCAGAGGGGGACGCCCCGGGCCCGGGAGCGGGCGTCCAGCAGGGCCATCTCCACGCCCGCCTTGGCCATGGGGTGGCCCCGCACCCACTCGCAGGCGGCCCGCCACTGGCCCGGGGTGGCGATGGTGCGCCCGGGCAGGGCCGGCAGGATGAACTCCGTCAGCACGTGCCAGGCGGTGCCCGTGGTCTCGTAGCTGTAACCGGGGTCGGCGTCGGCCACCACCTCGCCCCACCCCTCCACGGGCCCCGCCTCGGGGTGGCGGGCCTGGAGCCGCACCAGCAGGCACTCCCGCTGCTCGACCCGGCCGTAGCTGGTCTCGAAGGGCGCCACCAGGGGCATGCGCAGCCAGAACAGCTGGACGCCGGTGATGGTCAGCGGAACGGGCTCCGCCGGCGGCTCGCCGGGCATGGGCGGCACCCCACCGTCACCCGCCGCGCCGGCAGGGACGGGCCCCGGCGCCCCAGGTGCTGAAGCGACGGCCGGGTCGAGGCCGGCCCGCGGCTGATCGGAGTCCCCCAGCGGCCGGCCGGAACCGGCCGGCTCGCCGGGGGCGGGGGCAGGCTCGGGGAAGGTGGCCTGTCGGGTCGACAAGGGACATTCTCCTTTCTCTCGCCCTAGACCGACGCGCGCCGGGCCAGCACGTAGAGGGCCGTGGCGCCGCCGGGCGACGCCGCCGCCGGGGGGACGCACCGGTCGAGGAGGTAGCCGGCCTCCAGGCAGGCCTCCAGCACCTCCCGCAGGTGGAACCGCCACCCGAGGCCCCATTCGGGCCGCTCCCGGCGCCAGTCGGCGAAGCGGGCCGGGATCTGCACGCCCACCTCGGGCTCCCCCCGCGGCGGCCGCCACCCGCGGGGGACGGGCACGCCGCCCTCCTCCCCGACGCCGTTGAGGATCGGCAGGGCGTCCGCCGCCGCCCCGGCGCCGGTGGAACCGGCCCCGCCCGGCACCGCGGCGGCAGCCCCGGCTGCGGGGGCGGAAGCCTCCCCGGCAGCCGGATCCTCCCCGGCCCGCCGGGCTACACGGCCGCTGGCCAGGTACCACTCGATGACCAGCCGGTCCGCCGGCAGGCCGCGGTTCAGCTCGTCGTCCAGCCCGCCGTAGAACTCCCGCACGTAGCGCCGGGCCACGCCGCCCAGCCGGGTCAGGTTGAGGTAGCCGTTGCGGGCCTGAAGGGGGTCGTAGGTCCAGGTGATGAGGTGCAGCCCCTGGGCCAGGGCCCACTGCCGCTGGGCCAGCTTGAGCCGCCGGCCGATGCCCATGTCCCGCCATTCGGGCCGCACCGCCAGCAGGTCCGAGTGGAAGACCGGCTCCCGCTCGCCCGGTTCCCCCGGCACGGGGGGTGGGGCCCCGGCACCGGCGGCCCCTGGACCGGCCGCATCCTCCAGTCCCGGTGGAACCGGCCGGCGCCGCCGCCAGCCGGGGAAGCCGAAGCAGAAGCCGGCCAGCTGGTCCCCCAGCCAGGCCCCCAGCACGCTGCCGCCCACCTCCAGGACGGCCCGCATGGTGGCCGCGGGGACCAGGGACGGGCCACCCCAGACCTGCTGTTGCAAGGCCTCGGCCCGGGCCAGATCGGCGTGGCTCTCCAGCGGTCGAATGACCAGATCCAAGGCTCCTCCCCCTCATGCGGTCCTTGGCCCCGATCGGGCCGCCCCCGCCCCGCAAACCGGCGCCCGGCGGGGTGGAACCGGCCCCTCCGGCACCGGCCCGGTCCCCGGAGCCAACCCCCGGCCCGCGCCCGGCGTCAGCCGTGGGGACCGCCGCCGCGGCCGGGGTCTCCGCCGGCCGCGGTCCCCGGCGAAGCTGGGCTCGCCGCCGAAGCCGGGCGGGCTTCAGCGGACGCTCCGGGCCCCTGGGGCGCCGGAGCCGGAGCCCCGGCCGCCGCCCCGGCGCCGGCCGGCCCGCCGGGGGCGCCGGGGGAAGCCGGGACCGCAGCCCCGTCGGGCCGCCCGGCCCGGGCCAGCCGCTCCTGGCGCCGCCGCCGCGCCTCGGCCTGCAACCGCTGCTCGTCGGGGGTCTCGGCGATGACGGCCGGGACCGGGGTCGGCCGGCCGTGCTCATCCAGCGCGACGAAGGTGAAGAAGGCCGTGGCCGTGTGGCGGCGCTGGCCGGTGCGCAGGTTCTCGCTGTAGACGTTGACCCGCACCTCCATGGAGGTGCGGCCGGCATCGGTGACCTGGGCCTCCAGCAGGATCGCCTCCCCCACCCGGATGGGGTGCAGGAAGTCGATGCGGTCGACGGAGGCCGTCACGCAGACGCGCCGGGAGTGGCGGGAGGCGGCGAGCGCACCCGCGATGTCCATCAGGTGCATGACCTTGCCGCCCAGGATGTTGCCCAGGGGGTTGGCGTCGTTGGGCAGGACCAGTTCGGTCATCTCCACCCGGGACTCGCGGGCGGGCCGGGCCGGCGGCACCACCGCGTCCCCCCGGTCGCCGGGCTCCCCGGCCGTGCTCCCAGGGGCCGCCCACGGGGCCAGGGACGGCGCCAGGGCGGCGGAAACGGCCGCCGTCCCCGCCGCCGGCGGGTGGGCGGTCTCGGCGACCGGCGAGGGGGCGGGTGACGGCCGCTGGCCGGGGGCCGGTCCTGGCGCTCCCGCGGCCGCCATGGCCTCCCCCTTGGGCTGGGGTTCGTGCGGCGTCTGGCCGTCCATGGGCTCACCCCGCTGCACGGGAGGGGCCGGCGAGCCGGCCCCTCCCCGCTTGAGGTTCTCGTCGCCCATGATACCACGGCCCGCCGGGCCCGCGCCGGGCCGGTTCGTCCCGCGGGGGCGTCAC
>DATCLH010000014.1:0-1686 GCA_036564035.1 Thermaerobacter sp. | reverse complement strand
GGTGATAGGCCTCCTCCCGGGCGATGCGGGCCGCCGCCGCGGCCAGGGGCTCGTAGGGCGACCCGGCGACCGCCGCCCACAACACCGCCTCGTACTCGCTGTAGAGGAAGTGGCGGGCGATCTCCGCCGCCCAGTCGCCGTTGGGCCGCTCCAGCAGGATGGCGTTGCGGAAGGCGCCGGCCTCCCGCCCGAAGGCCAGGGCATCGGGGTCTCCGCCGCCGCAGCCCAGGTCGGCCAGCAGCTGGTATAGCAGCGCCCCGTGGCCCACCTCGTCCTGGGCGATGGAGGAGAAGGCCACGTCCTCCTCCAGGTAAGGCGCCACGCCGGTCCACTCCGACGCCCGGTGGCCGGCGATCAGCTCGTCGTCGGCCAGGGCGAAGAGCAGGTCGATCAGGGCCGCCTTCGCCGGAGCGGCCCCACCGCCGGCGTCCTGGGACCGGGGCGCCCCCTGCCCGGGCGCGTCCGGCGCAGGCACGGCGGGCGCCGTAGGCCGGTTGGCAGGCTGGGTCATGGCCGTGCCTCCCCCTCCCGTCCCTGCCGGTCTTGGCGGCGGGGCCCGCGGCGGATGCGCACGTGGCCGCTGCGGTTCAGGGGCTCCGCCCCGGACGCGACGGCCGGCCGCGGGCTTCCACCACCGGCGCCCCGGCCGAATCGCTGCCAGAGGACCCGGGTGCGGGCAAACCCCTCGCCCAGCCGGTAGGTCTTGTCGGTGGCGGGCTGCCACCAGTCGGCGTCGCCCTCCCCCACCGCCTCGATGCAAGACCGCGGCACGACCCACAGGCTGACGTACTCCTGCCGCCGGCAGTAGAGCTGCTGGGCCAGGAGGCGGGCCTGGCGCCGGTCCCCCGCCAGCAGGCTCCCGCAATAGAGGTAAGGCTCGCCCCGGCGGGGCTGGCCGAAGACCTCGTAGACCTCCATGGCGACGCCCATGGCCGGTTCCTCCCCTTCCCGGGCTGGGATGCGCGCCTCGGGCCGTCAGGCCGCGGCGGACGAACGGGCCAGGGCCTCCCGCACCCAGCGGCTCTCCTCGTGGGAGAGGCGCCGGATGGCGAGCCGCGCCGCCGTCTTGGGCCCCTGCCCCTTGACGACCCGCCAGAACTCGTCCCAATCGGGGTCGCCGTAGACCCACCGCCCCTGGGACTCGTCGTAGTGGAGCTCGGGGTCGGGGATCTCCAGGCCCAGGGCCCGGATCTGGGGGACGTACTTGCTCAGGAACTCCTGGCGAAGCTCCTCGTTGGTCCGGACCTTGATGCCCCACCGCATCGCCTGCTCCAGGTTGGGCGACATCTCGTCGGGTGGGCCGAAGAAGTGCAGCAGGGGCCGCCACCACCGGTTGAGGGCGTCCTGGACCATCTGCTGCTGGGCCCGGGTGCCGCTCATCAGGGTGAGGATGATGTCTTCCCCGTGCTTGAGGTGGATGGCTTCCTCGGCGCAGATGCGCCGCAGGATGCGGGCGTAGGGCGCGTAGCTGGTCTCGAGGAGGGCCGCCTGGGTGATCAGCGCCGCCCCGTCGACCAGCCAGGCGATGATGCCCGCGTCGGCCCAGGTGGGCGCGGGATAGCTGAAGACGTTGTGGAACTTGGCCTTGCCCGCCACCAGGGCATCCATCATGTCCTCCCGGGTGATGCCCAGGGGCGCGGCCAGGTCTTCCGCCACCCGGTAGATCAGCTGGGCGTGGCCGACCTC
>DATCLH010000013.1:0-2639 GCA_036564035.1 Thermaerobacter sp. | reverse complement strand
CGGCTCCCTGGTGGTCGAACAGGCCGGCGGCACGCGCCGCCGCATCCTGGCCGGGGACGTGCAGCGCCTCAGGCCCCTGGGCGGCACGCCGGAGGCCGGATCCCGGTGACGGCCGGCCGCCGTCCTCCGGCCCGGGCCGTCGCCGAACCCGCGCGGGCGGCCGCCGCCCCGGCGGTGACCGTCCCCTGGCCCTCCCCCCTGACCCCGGTGATCGTCGTCCGGCGCCTCAACCGCTTCGCCGTGGAAGCCGCCGTGGCAGCAGCCGGCCCCGCCGGCCGGGCGGGCCTGCAGGCGTCCGGCAGGGCCTCCGGGACCCCCCCGGCGGTGGCTCCCGGCACCGTCCTGCGGCTCCACCTGCCCAACTCCGGCCGCATGGCCGAGCTGCTGCAGCCCGGCACGCCCGGCTTGGCCTGGATCCCGCCGGGGGCGACGGGAGCGCCAGCCGATCCGCCCGCCGCTTCCCCGGGTCCCGCCGGGGCGGCCGGAGAAGGCCGCGATCCAGCACCGCCCGGCGCGAGCCCGGGCGCCGCCGGGTCCCGGCGGCAGGGGAGTCCGGCTCCCCGGCCTCCGCACCCGGCCCCCCGGCGGACGGCCGGCGACCTCCTGCTGGTCCGCGACCAGGAGCGGTGGGTCTCCGTCGATGCCCGCATGCCCAACCGGCTCTTCGCGGCGGCCCTTGACCGGCGCGCCCTGCCGCCCTTCGCGGCCTACCGGCGCTGGCGGGCGGAGGTGGCCTGGGGGGCCGGCCGCCTGGATTTCTGCCTGGATCAGGCGGACCCACCCGCCCCGCCCTGCCTGGTGGAGACCAAGTCCTGCAACTTGGTGGAAGGGGCCACGGCCCTCTTCCCCGACGCCCCGACGGCCCGCGGCGCCCGGCACCTGGAGGAGCTGGCAGCGGCGGTCCGGCAGGGCTACCGGGCCGCCGTGGTCTGGTTCGTCCAGCGGGACGACGCGGCCGGCCTGGCGCCCCACCGGCGGGCCGATCCCGCCTTCGCCGCAGCCCTTTCCCGGGCCCGGGCGGCCGGGGTGGAGGCCTATGCCTACCGCTGCCGGGTGACGCCAGCGGCCATCACCGTGCTGGACTCGATCCCGGTCGTGGAGGCATGAGGGCAGCCGGCCCCGTCGCCTACAGGCCCTCGCTGGGGCCGGCCGCCTCGCCCGGTCCGACGATGCGCTCCGAGCGGCGTTCTTCCTTGAGGTAGGTGCCCTGCCGGTCCCAGACGTCCTCCAGCTCCCGCAGGGCCGCTCGCACCCGCTCGGGCTGGGCCAGGGCGACGGCGGTGATCAGGGCGTTGATCACGCTGAGGGGGGCCACCAGGGAATCGGCGAAGGAGGGCGACTCCGACTTGGCGGGCAGGACGATGCTGGCCTCTTCGACCAGGGGGGAGACCACGCTGTCGGTGATCAGGATCGTCCGGGCACCCCGCTGGGCGGCCAGGCGGAAGGCCTCGGCGGTGGCCCGGGCGTAACGGGGAAAGGTGATGGCCACCACCACGTCGGCGGGCCCGGCGGCCATCAGTTCCTCCAGCACCGTGCCGGCCTGGGTCAGGGTGCGGGCGTTCCGCAGCATCAGCTGCAGGTAGTAGCCCAGGTAGTGGGCCAGGGCGGCGGCGCTGCGGTGGCCGACCACGTAGATCGCCCGGGCCCGCTGCAGGGCCCCCACGGCCTCGGCGAAGCGGTCCCGCGGCAGGCTGGCCAGGGTCGTGCGGATGTTCTCCATGTCCGTGCGCAGCACCGTGTCCAGGATCGTCTCCGCCCGCTCGCCCCGCTCCTCGGCCAGCACCAGGCGGTCGGCCGCGGACAGGCGGGCCCGCAGCTGGTCCTGCAGGTCCCGCTGCAGCTCGGGATAGCCGCTGTAGCCCAGGGCGATGGCAAACCGCACCACCGTGGACTCGCTGACCCCGACGGCGGCCCCCAGGCGCGCCGCCGTCATGAAGGCCGCCCGGGGCTCGTTCTGCAGGATGAACTCGGCCAGCTGCCGCTGGGCGCGGCTGAGCCGCCCCGCCCGCTTGCGCAGCCGCTCGGAAAAGCTTGCCATGACCGCCTCCCGCCATACGGCAAGGGCCGGCCTCCGGCGGGCCGGCCCTTGCCCGATTTCCCGCGTTCTGCCACCACGTTACACCGACGCCGCCGGTTCGCGGAAGACGTCCATCGTGGCCTCCGCCGGCTCCGGCTGGGGAACGTGATGGTAATCGGTGGCCGGCACCCAGCCGCGGGCGATCAGCGCCTCCGCCAGCCGGTCGATGGCGACCATGTAGGCCGCCAGCCGCATGGGCACCGATTCCTCCACGTGGCAGCGGTAGACCGCCTTGAAGGCGCTGACCATCAGCCGCTCTAGCTGGCGGACCACCTGTTCCTCCGACCAGTAGTACTGCATCAGGTTCTGGACCCACTCGAAGTAGGAGACCGTCACGCCGCCGGTGTTGGCCAGGATGTCGGGCAGGACGAAGATCCCGCGCCGGTAGAGGATCTCGTCGGCCTCGGGGGTGGTGGGCCCGTTGGCCCCCTCGGCGATGATCCGCGCCTGGATGTGGGGCGCGTTCTCCTCGGTGATCACGTTCTCCAGGGCCGCCGGCACCAGGACGTCGACGGGCAGGCGGAAGAGGGCCTCGTTGTCGATGGGCTGGCCCCCCGGGAAG
>DATCLH010000012.1:0-14044 GCA_036564035.1 Thermaerobacter sp. | reverse complement strand
GTTCAGCGACAGCTACACCCCTTACATCAGCGGTGTCGTCCGTTCCATCCAGACGTTGCGCCGGGGGATGGAGCGGGCCGGTCACGAGGTGTACGTCTTCGGTCCGCGCTACCCGGAGGGCCTGGGGGAGCCGTCCGATCCGGAGGAAGAGGCGCGGGTGGTTCGTTTTCCGTCGGTGGCGGCGCCCCTCTACCCCCAGTTTCGCATCCCGGTCCCCCGGCAGGCCCAGGTGCGGGCGGCCGTGCACCGGCTGGGTCTGGACGTGCTGCACACCCACACGCCCTTCGTCATGGGCCGCATGGCCCTGGATGCGGCCCGCGCCCTGCGGCTTCCGTTGTGCTTCACCTTCCACACCCGCTACGACGTCTACCTTCGCCACTATGCCCCCGGGGCAGGCTCGGTCCTGGTGCCGGCTTTGAACGCCTACGTGCGCCGCTTCTGCAACGCCTGCGACCTGGTGATCGCCCCGACCCGCGCCATTGGGCGCGAAATCGCCAGCCTGGGGGTGGAGACGCCCATCGAGGTGGTGCCGACGGGGATCGCCATCGGGCGGTTCGCCATGGGGGATCCCGCCGAGCGCGTGCGAATCCGCTGCCAGCTGGGGCTGGCCAACGACGACGTCGCCCTCCTTTACACCGGCCGGCTCAGCCGGGAGAAGAACCTGGCCTTGCTTCTGCAAGCGTTCCGGCGGCTGGCTGCCCAGCGCTCGGACGTGCGGCTGGTCCTGGTTGGCGACGGGCCGCTGCGGGAGACCCTGGAGCGAACGGTGGCCGAATGGGGGTTGTCGGGACGGGTCCGCTTGACGGGTGCCGTGCCCCCGGATCGGATCGCCGGCTTCTACCGGGCCGCCGACGTGTACGTCTTCCCGTCGGTGACCGAGACCCAGGGGCTGGTGGTGGTCGAGGCCATGGCGGCGGGCCTGCCCGTGGTGGCCGTGGCCAGCGACGTCTCGGAGGAGGTGGTGGCGGCCGGCGAAGCGGGCCTGGTCGTGCCCGCCACGGCGGACGAACTGGCCGCCGCCTGCCTCCGCCTGGTGGACGACCCGGGCCTGCGCGCCCAAATGGGCCGGGCCGCCCAGCAGGCGGCCCGGGCATACGATAGCGACGTGATCCTGGCGCGCATCCTGAAGCTGTATGAGGATCTGGTGGCGGCTTCCGCGGCGCGGGTCGCCCTGTCCCGGCGGTGAAAGGCCTTCACGCCCCGGCTGGGCCTGCCGGCGCCCGGGCGAGGCGCCCGGTCGATGGGGCGCTGGGGCGACGGGCCCGCTGGAGGGACCGCCGTCGACCGGCGAGGTCGGCTCCCGCCTGGGGCCCCTGCCGCCGCGGGGGATGGCGGCTGCACAGGCCCGCCGTCATCACGGCCGGGACCCGGCCAACCTTGCCGCCGGCCTGCGCGGGCCTGCGGGTCCCCGGGGTGCCGGCCGCCGGCCGCCGCCCTGCACCGGCGTCAGTCGGCCTCGGGAAGGGACTCCTTGAGCCGCTGGAGTTCCCGCCCCAGCTCCTCCACCTCGCGCCGGGCGAGGTCGAGGAAGAACTCCAGCTCCTCCCGCCGCTGGGGGTCGCCCTGCTCCAGCTGCCGGCGGCATTCGTTGTAGATGTCCAGGGCGCGATCCACCCGCTCCCGCAGCTCCTCGAGCCGCTCCCGGGGGCTGGGGGCCGCCGCCGGTTCGACCGGGGCGAGGACCGCTTCCAGCCACACCGGACGCGGTCCGATGTCCAGGGCCAGGTAGATGTCGGGGTCCCGTTCCGCCAGGGCGGAGATCAACAGGACCGGGTCGGGGACCTCGGCGGTCCCGATCCAGGCCCGGAACCACCGGCCCGTCCAGATGCGGGCGTGGGGTGTGGCCAGGACGATCCGGACGGCGGCGGGGTCCGCCTCGTCGGTGGTGGCGACGAAGTGGAGGCGATCCAGGCGCGCGGCGAGGAAGCCGACCAGCATCATGAGGCCGGGGTGCTGCGGCAACATGCGCGACAGGTTCATCAGGGCGATCATCTTCTCCCGTTGTCGCTCCATCTCCCTCGCCTCCCGTAAATAAGTGTACACCCCACCGGGGAAAGGGGGATCCGGCATGGCAGAACCGGGAACGACCGGTCCGGTTCCACCGGCGGAGGTCGAGTGCCTGACCCTCGACGGGCAGCGGCGCCGCTACCCCGCCCACCAGGTCCGCTTCCGGCCCGCCGTCTATGGCGTGGCGGTGGACGGCGGTCGCGTCCTGCTGGGCCGGTCGGCCTTCACCGGCCGCCTGGACATCCCGGGTGGCGCGGTGGAACCCTGGGAATCCCTCGAACAGGCGCTGCGCCGCGAGTTCCGGGAGGAAACCGGGGTCGAACCCGAGCCCATCGAGCTATTCCACTTCACCGAGAACTTCTTCGCGTTCTTCAACCACCCGTTCCACTCCCTGCGCTTCTACTACCTGGTGCGGGTGCCGGCGGGGGCGACCTTCACCCCCCAGCTGGCGGAGGTGACGGAGATCGGCTGGGTCGACCTGGCCACGGCGCCGGCCGACGCCTTTGCCCCCGGCGACCGGGAGATCCTGCACAAAGCGGTGGAACGGGCCGCCGCCCGGGCCTGATGCCGGGGTCGCGACCCGCCGGGGGAGGCCGGGCCGAAGCCGCTGGCCGTGGGCCGCCGGTCCGGGAGGGAACGGGGCGCCCCGGTGTCGAATGGCACTGCGGTCCGCGCCGGGGGCGATCCCAGCCGGGACCGCCCGGCGACGCCGGCCGGGACCACCCGAGGGGAAGGAGGACGTCCAGTGAGCGGGGACACCACCGCTGCGGCAGGGGACCTCAAGCGGACCCCCCTCTACGAGGAGCACCTGGCCTTGGGGGCGCGCATGGTCCCCTTCGCCGGCTGGGCGATGCCCCTGCAGTACACCAGCATCATCGAGGAACACCGGGCCGTGCGCAGCGCCGCCGGCCTCTTCGACGTCAGCCACATGGGCGAGATCGAGGTCTCCGGCCCCGGCGCCCAGGAAGCCCTGCAGCGGCTCCTCACCAACGACGTGGGCCGGCTGACGCCGGGCCGCGCCCTCTACACCGTCATGTGCACGCCGGAGGGCGGTGTCGTCGACGACCTGCTGGTCTACCAGCTGGGCGAGCAGCGCTACATGCTGGTGGTCAACGCGGCCAACACCGCCTCCGACCTGGAGTGGATCCAGGAGCACGCCGGCGGCCCCCAGGTGACCATCGCCGACCGCAGCCTGGAGACGGCGCTGATCGCCTTGCAAGGCCCCCGCGCCCAGTCCATCCTGGCCCGGGTCACCGACGACGTCGACCTGGACGCCCTGCGGCCCTTCCACTTCGTCGGCGGCTGGGAGGGGATGATCTCCCGCACGGGATACACCGGGGAAGACGGGTTCGAGATCTTTCTCAGCTGGGACGGCGTGCCCGCCATCTGGCGGGGGATCCTGGCCGCGGGGGAGGCCGAGGGGCTGGTTCCGGCCGGCCTCGGCGCCCGGGACACCCTGCGCTTCGAGGCGTGCCTGCCCCTCTACGGGCAGGAGCTGGACCGGGACACCACCCCGCTTGAGGCCGGCCTGGACTTTGTCGTCAAATGGGACAAGGGGCCCTTCATCGGCCGGGAGGCCCTGCTGCGACAGCGGGAGCACGGCCTCCGCAAGAAGCTGGTCGGCTTGCGGCTGCTGGAGCCCGGCGTGGCCCGCCCGGGTTACCCGGTCCTGGACGAACGGGGCGAGACGGTGGGACGCGTCACCAGCGGCACCGTGGCCCCCACCCTGGAGGCCAGCCTGGCCCTGGCGTACGTACCGCCTTCCCTGGCGGCGCCCGGCCAGCGGCTCGCCGTGGCCATCCGGGGGCGGGCGGTGGCGGCCCAGGTGGTGGAGACCCCCTTCTATCGCCGGCGGCGGGGAGGTTGACGACGGTGGCCCATGAGGTACCGGAAGGCCTGTACTACACCGAGGAGCACGAGTGGCTGCGGGTCGAGGGCGACGAGGGCGTGGTCGGGATCACCGCCTACGCCCAGGACCAGCTGGGGGACGTGGTCTTCGTCGAGCTGCCCCAGGTCGGCGCCGAGTACCGCGCCAAGGAGGCCTTCGGGGTGGTCGAGTCGGTGAAGACGGTCTCCGACGTGTACATGCCCGTCTCGGGGCGGGTCGTGGCGGTCAACCTGGCCCTGGCCGACCGGCCCGAGCTGGTCAACCAGGATCCCTACGGGGAGGGCTGGCTCGTCCGCATCCAGATCCTGAACCGGGACGAACTGGCCGGCCTGCTCGACGCGGCCGCCTACCGGCAGCGCACCAGCTAAGGCAGGGAACGCGACCATGGCGATCGACTACATCCCCCACACCCGGGAGGACCGGGAGGCGATGCTGGCCGCCCTGGGCATCGGGTCCGTGGAGGACCTGTTCGCCGACATCCCGGCGGCCTTGCGGCTCCAGCGGCCCCTCGACCTGCCTCCGGCCCTGACCGAGCCGGAGCTGGTCGCCCACCTGGAGGAACTGGCCGCCGCCAACACCGGGGCGGCGAAGGTCTGCTTCCTGGGGGGCGGCGTCTACGACCACTTCATCCCGTCGGTGGTGCCCTACCTGGCGGGCCGGGGCGAGTTCGCCACGGCCTACACCCCGTACCAGCCCGAGGTGAGTCAGGGGACGCTGCGGGCCATCTTCGAGTTCCAGACGATGATCGCCGAGCTGGCCGGTCTCGACGTGGCGAACGCCTCCATGTACGACGGGGCCACGGCCCTGGCCGAGGCCGCCTTCATGGCCGTCAACCTGGCCCGGCGCGAGCGGATCGTCGTGCTCGGGGGCGTCCACCCCGAGGCGCGGCAGGTGCTGGCGACCTACGCCGAAGGGCAGGGCCTGCCCGTGACCGCCGTGCCCGTCGATCCCCAAGCCGGGACTACGGACCTCCGGGCCCTCGACGAGATCCTGGCGGCCGGCGACGTGGCCTGCGTGTTGATCCAGCAGCCCAACTTCTACGGGTGCCTGGAGCCGGCGCCCGAGATCGCCCGGCGGGCGAAGGCCGCGGGCGCCCTGGTGGTGGTCAGCGCCGATCCCGTCAGCCTGGGCCTCCTGGAGGCGCCGGGCCGCTACGGGGCCGACATCGTGGTGGGCGACGGCCAGGCCCTGGGCCTGCCCATGGCCTACGGAGGCCCCCACTTCGGCTTCTTCGCCTGCCGGGGCGAGTACGTGCGGCGGCTGCCCGGCCGGATCGTCGGCCGGACCGTCGACCGGCAGGGGCGGGAGGGGTACGTCCTCACCCTGCAGACCCGGGAACAGCACATCCGGCGCGACCGGGCTACCTCCAACATCTGCACGAACCACAGCCTGATGGCCCTGGCGGCGACGATCCACCTGGCGGCCCTGGGCCCCCGGGGGCTCCGGCGGGTGGCGGAGCTGTGCCTGCACAAGGCCCACTACCTGGCGGAGCGGATCGAGGCGCTGCCGGGCTTCCGCCGCGTGTTTGAGGCGCCCTTCTTCAAGGAGTTCGTGATCGCCTGCGACCGGCCCGGCCAGGATGCGGCGGCCGCCGCCCTGGAGGCGGGCTACCTGGTGGGCCCCGACCTGGGCCGGTGGGAGCCCGAACGGCGCGGCCAGCTGCTGGTGGCGGTCACCGAGCGGCGGACCCGACAGGAGCTGGACGGCCTGGTGGCGGCCTGGGGGGTGAGGTCATGACGGACGACCGCGGCTTGCCGCCCGGGGCCCAGCCGGTGGAAGGCCTTCCCGCCGGCCCCCAGACGCGGCCGGACGGCCCCGGTCCCGAACCGGGGGCAGTGGGGCCGGCGAGTCCCGCCCACCAGCCGGCGGCGGGATCGCTGCCGGGGAGGGCCGGTTCCTCCGCCGGGGTCGGGGCCGGCGAGCCCGCGCCGGTGGGCACCGAGCCGGAACCGCTGATCTTCGCCTACAGCCGGCCCGGCCGGGGTGGGATGGCCCTGCCCGATCCCGACGTGCCGGTGCGGCCGGTGGAGGAGCGGGTGCCGGCGGACCTCCTGCGCCAGCAGGCGCCTGCCTTGCCCGAGGTGGCCGAGGTCGACCTGGTGCGCCATTACACCCGGCTCAGCCAGATGAACCACGCCGTGGACACCGGGTTCTACCCCCTCGGCTCCTGCACCATGAAGTACAACCCGAAGGTAAACGAGCGGGTGGCGGCCCTGCCGGGGTTCGCCGGGCTGCACCCCTACGTGCCCGACGACCTGGCCCAGGGCGCGCTGCGCTTGATGTGGGAACTGGAGCGGGCCCTGTGCGAGCTGGGCGGCATGGCCCGGGCCACCTTGCAGCCGGCGGCGGGGGCCCATGGGGAGCTGACCGGGATCCTGCTGATCCGGGCCTATCACCGGTCCCGGGGGCAGGGGCACCGCTACAAGGTCATCGTGCCCGATTCCGCCCACGGGACGAACCCGGCGACCGCCGCCATGGCGGGCTACAAGGTGGTGGAGGTGCCGTCGGACGCCCGCGGCGGCGTGGACCTCAAGGCGCTGGAGGCGGCGCTGGACGAGGACGTGGCTGCCCTGATGCTGACGAACCCCAACACCCTCGGCCTGTTCGACGAGAACATCCACCGCATCGCCGAACTGGTCCACGGGGCGGGCGGCCTGCTCTACTACGACGGGGCCAACGCCAACGCCATCCTCGGCATCTCCCGGCCGGGGGACATGGGCTTCGACGTGGTCCACTTCAACCTGCACAAGACTTTCTCCACGCCCCACGGCGGCGGCGGGCCCGGTTCGGGGCCCGTGGGGGTGAAGGAGGAGCTGGTCCCCTTCCTCCCGGCGCCCCTGGTGGAGCGGGATCCCGAGACAGGCCGGTTCTACCTGGATCACGACCGGCCCCAGGCCATCGGCCGGATGCGGTCCTTCTACGGGAACTTCGCCATCCTGGTCCGGGCCTACGCCTACATCCGCGCCCTGGGGGCCGAGGGCCTGCGGCGGGTCAGCGAGGATGCGGTCCTCAACGCCAACTACGTGATGCGGCAGCTGGCCGGTCTCTTCCGGCTGCCGTACGACCGGACCTGCATGCACGAGTTCGTCCTCTCGGCGTCGAACCTGCGGGAGCGGACGGGGGTACGGGCGCTGGATGTGGCCAAGCGGCTGCTGGACTTCGGCATCCACCCGCCGACGATCTACTTCCCGCTGATCGTCGGGGAGGCGCTGATGATCGAGCCGACGGATACCGAGGGCAAGGAGACCCTGGACCGGTTCGTGGCGGTGATGTGGCGGATCGCCCGGGAGGCGGAGGAGGAGCCGGAGGTGCTCCGGCAGGCGCCCCACACCACGCCCGTCGGCCGGCTCGATGAGGCCCTGGCGGCCCGGCGGCCGGTGCTGCGCTGGCGGCCGGGAGAGGAGGCGGGCCGGTGAGGACCGGTGGGGAACGGGGGCCGGAGACCGGCGGGACCGGCACCGGGCCGGCGGCGGGTGGGCCGGCGGCGCTGTGGCCGTGGATCCGGCGGGTGCCGGACTATCCGGTGGCCGGCGTCACCTTCCTCGACATCACCCCGCTGCTGGCCGACGGGCCGGCCTTCCAGCAGGCCCTCGCCGCCCTGGCCGGGGCCGTGGCGGACCTGGTCTTCGACCGGGTCCTGGCCATCGAGGCCCGGGGCTTCATCCTGGGGGCGCCGCTGGCGGTGCGGCTCGGGAAGGGGTTCATCCCCGCCCGCAAGCCCGGCAAGCTGCCCCTGGCGGTGGCCCGCCAGGAGTACCAGTTGGAATACGGGCAGGCGGCCATCGAGGTGCACCGGGATGCGGTGGGCCCGGGCGACCGCATCCTGATCGTCGACGACGTGCTGGCCACGGGCGGCACCAGTGCCGCCGCAGCCGCCCTGGTGGAGCAGCTGGGCGGGCAGGTGGCCGGGTTTGCCTACCTGATCGAAATCGGCGCCCTAGAGGGGCGCCGGCGCCTGGGCGATCGCCCGGTGCGGGTCGTCTTGTCCGCTTGAGCGGCCGGCCCGGTTGTGGCCCCCGCCGGGCCCCCGCCGGGGGGCGGGCCCGGCGGCCCCGGGGGGCCCATGGGCCCCCCAGGGCCGTGGGGCGGCGCAGGACCCTGGCAGGCCGCAGGACTCTGGCAGCAGGAGGCGAAGGAGGATGGCCTTGACCGTGGCCCAGGATCGGGCGGCCCAGACGGCCCGGCGCCTTGAGCGCCTGCGGGAGCGCATGGCCGCCGAGGGGGTCGACGCCCTCTGGATCGGCAGCCCGGCCAACCGCCGCTACCTCAGCGGCTTCTCGGGCAGCTCGGGGTGGCTGCTCATCACCGCCACCGACGCCCAGCTCTGGACGGACTTCCGTTACCTGGAGCAGGCGGCCCAGGAGGCGCCCGGGTTCGAGATCGTGCGCCATGAGCCGCAGGTGCACGCCCATCTGGCCCGCCACCTCCAGGAACGGGGGGTCCGGCGGCTGGGCTTCGAGGCGGACCACGTCCGCTACGGCGAGTGGCAGCGCCTGCGGGCGGCGGTGCCGGAGGCGATCGAGCTGGTGGGGGTCTCCGGCTGGGTCGAGCAGCTGCGCCGGATCAAGGACGAGGTCGAGCTGGCCTGGATCCGCGAGGCCGCCCGGCTGGCCGACGAGGCGCTCCTGGAGGTCCTGGCCGGCCTGCGGCCGGGGGTGACGGAGCGGCAGCTGGCCCTCGACCTGGAGTTTGCCATGCGCCGCCGGGGTGCGACGGCCGCGGCCTTCGACCTGATCGTGGTCGCCGGCCCCCGCTCGGCCTTGCCCCACGGCCAGCCGGGCCCCCACGCCCTGGAGCCGGGCCAGTTCGTCACCTTGGACTACGGCGCCGTGGTGGGCGGCTATTGCTCCGACTGCACGCGGACCGTGGTGGTCGGCCGGGCCACCCCGCGCCACCGGGAAATCTACCGGGTGGTGCTGGAGGCCCAGCGCCGCGCCCTGGAGGCGATCCGGCCGGGGGCGACGGGGGCCGAGGTCGACCGGGCGGCCCGGCAGGTCATCGAAGAGGCCGGCTACGGGGACCGGTTCGGCCACGCCACGGGCCACGGTGTGGGCCTGGAGGTCCACGAGGGGCCGCGGCTCTCGGCCCTGGCGGAGGACGAGCGGCTGGAGCCGGGCATGGTGGTCACCGTGGAACCGGGCATCTACATCCCCGGGTGGGGCGGCGTGCGCATCGAAGACCTGGTCGTCGTCACCGAGGACGGGGGCGAGATCCTGACCAGGGTGAGCAAGGAGTTGCTGGAGGTGGGCCTGGCCTGAGCGGCCGGGCCTGAAGGAGGTTGGGGCGATGATCGAAGCAGGGGATTTCAAGAACGGGATGACCGTGCTGATCGACGGGCAGGTGCACCAGGTCCTGGAGTTCCAGCACGTCAAGCCGGGGCGGGGCCAGGCCTTCGTCCGGGCCAAGATCCGCAACCTGGAGACGGGGGCCACGGTGAACCGCACCTTCCGTCCGGACGAGCGCTTCCCGCCGGCGCCCATCGAGAAGCGGGAGATGCAGTACCTTTACGAGTCCGACGGCCAGTACTTCTTCATGGACACGTCCACCTACGACCAGGTGGGCCTGAGCACCGCCCAGCTGGGCGAGGCGGTCAACTTCCTCAAGGAGGGCATGGTCGTCAAGGTCCTCCAGACCGGCGAGAAGACCCTGGGCGTCGAGCTGCCCACGGCCGTCGACCTCAAGGTCGTGGAGACGGAACCCGGCGTGCGGGGCGACACGGCCCAGGGCGGGTCGAAGCCGGCGCGCCTGGAAACGGGGGCCGTGGTCCAGGTGCCCCTCTTCGTCAACGCCGGCGACGTGATCCGGGTCGACACCCGGACCGGCGAGTACGTGGAGCGGGTCTCTTGACCCGCCGGGATCGGAGCGGCGGGGGACGGCCGGTCCCCGGGAGTCCGCGGCCCCCCCAGCGCCCGCAAGCCCCCCGCCATCGGGGTGCCCGTTCCTCAAGGGGGCTCCACGCGTTCCTTCACCGCCCGGCAGGCGGGTGCGAATCCGGCGCCCGCCCGCCGGGCACATTTGTATGGAGATGGCTCGGCCCGCCGCCCTGGGACCGGGCCGGGGCACCGGCGACGGGGCGGCGGCCGGCGGGGGTCGAGGCAGGACCATGCCCTCGACCAGGCACGCGAAGGGGGGCAACGCCATGGGCCGTTTGCGCCAGCGGGTGGCCTACCTCAACGGACTGGCGGCCGGCCTGAACCTGTCCGGCCAGTCGGCCGAAGGCCGGGTCCTGGCGGGGATCATCGAGGTGCTCGACGCCATGGCCGAGGAGATGGAGCGCCTGGACGGCCGCCTCGGCGAGCTGGCGGAGTACCTGGGCGAGCTGGACCAGGACCTGTTCGACCTGGAAGAGGCGGTCAGCGGCGAGGACGACGACGAGGACGAGGACGCCTTCTGGGACGAGGAGGACCTCGCGGACTGGGAGGAACCGGCCGGGGCCGGTGCCGAGGGCGACGCCGGCGACGCGGCGCCGGCCGACTTCGAAGGGGCCGTGGTCTTCGACTCGGGCATCCCCACGCGGGTCGGCGGGGAGGAGGCACCCCGGGCTCGGGCCAGCGGCCCGGCGGGGACGGGGGGGCGCGGCGGCGCGGGCGGTGCCGGGGACGACCGGCTGGTTGACGGCCTGCTGCTGGAATGCCCCCACTGCGGCACCCGCTACGCCGTCGCCATGGAGGAGCTGGAGTTCGACCGGGAGCCGGAAGAGGACGAGAACGAGTTCGAGTGGGTTTGTCCCAACTGCGGCGAGGTGGTCCACGACTTCCTCCCCGATGCCGACCCCGACGACAGCGAAGACCCCCTGGAGGCCGGGGCGCAGGGTGCGGCCCGGAACCACCGGCCCGCGGGCGATGGGGCCGGCACCGGGATGGACGGCCGGCGGGAGGCCGGGACGAACGCCGCCCCCGTGGCCGCGGGGACGGCTGCCGGCCCGGTGGCCGGCCCGGCGGCGCCCGTCGCGCCCTTCTGATGCGTTCAACCCGTTCCCGTTCACCCCGATCAACCGCCTTCTGGTCCGTGGGACCGCTTTCAACCGCATCGCTGCGCGATCGCCAGGCCGCCCGACCCCGGGCGGCCTGGCGTCTTGAAGCGCCCCTTGGCCATACCTGCCGCCGCCTGCCTCGCTCTGCCTCGGCCGCCCGGTACGGGCGCCCGGGCGGCGATCGGGTCCCCAGATGGCTGGGGATCGGAGACGAAGGTGGCGGGTCCGGTGTTAAAGGGGTCAAGCCCCTCATATACCTGGGAACGAGGTTGGACAGGGGGCAAGCCCATGGTCGCCTACGGTACCCCGATCCCAGGGCAGCCGCGCCGGACGGCCCGTCTCCTGCCCGGCGCCGCCCTCCCCGGCGCCACCGGACCCGCCGCCCGCGGCGGGCGAGCCATGTCGTCTCGCCAGCGGGCGGCCGAGGGCGCGGCGGGCGCCAGCCTGGCGGGGGCGCCGGAAACGGGCCGGGCCGGAGAGGGGCGCCAGGCGCCCGATGCGGCCTGGGATGCCCTGCTGCAGTCTCTGGCTCCCTCCCTGGCCGACCGGCTGGCGCGGCTGGCCCCCCAGGTGCAGGGGCAGGTCGACGAGGTGCGGGTCGTGGCGGGCGCACCCCTCTGGGTCCTGCTGGCCGGGGGCGAGGGGTTCGTCGACGCCGCGGGCCGCCTGGTCCCGCACCCCGGCCAGGCGCCGGCGGTCACCGCCGCCGAGGTGGCGGCGTGCCTGGAGCGGATGACGGCCAGCTCCTGGTACGCCGTCCAGGAGGAAGCCCGCCAGGGTTTCCTCACCCTGCCCGGCGGTCACCGGGTGGGCCTGGCCGGCGAGGTCCAGGTGGACGGCGGCCGGATCGAGCGGTTCCGCCGGGTGGATGGGCTGGTGATCCGGCGGGCCCGGCCCGTCCCGGGGTGTGCGGTCCCCCTGCTCCCCCGGCTGGTGGAACCCGGCCCGGGGGCCCCGCGCCTGGCCAGCACCCTGGTCATCGGGGCCCCGGCCAGCGGCAAGACGACGCTGCTGCGGGACCTGGCCCGGCTGGCCAGCACCGGTCGGGCCGGCACCCTGGCCCCCCAGCGGGTGGCCGTGGTGGACGAGCGGGGGGAGCTGGCGGCGGGCGGCGCCTTTGACCTGGGGCCACGGACGGTGGTGCTGGCCCACTGCCCCAAGGAGACGGGGATCCCCCTGGCCCTGCGCGCCCTCTCCCCGGAGGTGCTGGTCACCGACGAGCTGGGCGGGCCGGGCGACGCGGCCGCCGTGGCCGAGGCAGTCCACGCCGGGGTCACCGTGGTGGCGACGGCCCATGCCGGCAGCCCGGCGGACCTGGAGGCCCGCCGCCAGCTCCGGGCCCTAGAGGCCACGGGGACCTTCCGGCGGCTGGTCCAGCTGGCCCGCCGGCCGCGGCCGGGCACGGCAGTGGCGGTCTACGCCCGGGGGACCGGCGGCCGGTGGATCGCCCTGGACGGCGACGGCAGGGGGTAGGGCCATGGGCTGGTTGGGCTTCACCCTGGTCCTCCTCGCCTGTTCCACCTGGGGGTGGCAACGGGCGGCCGAGCTGGCCCGGCGGCCCGGGGAGCTGCGGGTGCTGCGCAGCGCCCTCCAGGCGCTGGAGAGCGAGATCGCCTTCGGGGTGACGCCGTTGCCGGAGGCCTTTGCGCGGATCGCCGGGTTCTACCCCGATCCGGCCGCCACCCTGTTCCGGCGGGCGGCGGGCCGCCTGGCGCCGCCGGAGCGCCGGACGGCGGCCGCCGCCTGGGAGGCGGCGGTGGAGGAACTGGCCCGCTACAGCGCCCTCACCCCGGAGGACTGCGGGGTCCTGAGGGCCCTGGCGCCCTACCTGGGGGCCACCGACCGGGACGACCAGGTGCGCCACCTGCACCTGGCCATGGCCCGGCTGGAGGCGGCCGAGGCGCTGGCCCGGGACCAGGACCAGCGCTGGGGCCGGATCTACCGGTATGGCGGGATCCTGGCGGGGGCCTTCATCGGGCTGCTGTTGCTGTAGGGGGCGCGAGGGGAGGAGGCGCGGCGGTGATCGACCCCAACCTGATCCTCCGGCTGGCCGGCATCGGCATCATCGTCACCGTGGTCTACACGCTGCTGAAGACGGCGGGACGGGAGGAGTACGCCTTCACCGTCCTGCTGGCCGGGCTGGCGGTGGTGCTGTGGATGACGGTCCAGGTCATCGTCGAGCTGTTCGAGACGATCCAGAACCTCTTCGATCTGGGCTGAGAGCCATGACCATCGCCCAGGTTGTCGGCATCGCCCTGGTGGCCAGCGTCCTGCTGGTGCTGCTGCGGCAGGCGCGGCCGGAGTGGGCGCTGCTGCTGAGCATCGTCACCGCCGTGGCCGTGTTCCTCCTGCTGGTGGACGACATCGCGGCCGTTCTGCGGGTGTTGCAGCAGGTGGCGGACCGCGCGGATCTGGACGGCCGCTACACCGCCACCCTGCTGAAGATCGTCGGTGTGGCCTACCTGGCCGAATTCGGCGCCCAGCTGTGCCGAGATGCGGGGGAGTCGGCCCTGGCGGCCAAGGTGGAACTGGCGGGCAAGGTCGTCATCTTGCTGCTGGCCGTGCCGATCCTGATGGCGGTTCTGGAACTGCTGGTGGGATTGCTGCCGGCCTAGCCGGCCGGCGGGCCGGGCCGCCCGGCGGACCGGGGTGCGGACGTGAGGTGGGGCGCATGCCCGCGGTGGGTGGGAAGGGAACCCAACCGGTGGCCGTGGGGACGGGGTTGGCCGGCGGGATCGGCCGCGGGCCCCAGGCCGGTCCCTGGGGGCGTGGGGGGCCGGCCGCCCGGGGCGCCGGGCGACGCCGGGCGGGGCTCCGCTGGGAGGCGGTCCTGACGGCGGCCCTGGCCCTGTTGATCCTGCCCTTCCTCCCCGGCAGCGGCGCCCCGGCCGGGGCCGCCGGGCCGGCCCCGGGCCATCCAACCACCACGGCCGCCACCGGCGAAGAGGCCCCGCCGGCCGCCCCCGTGCTGGACGGGCGGGAGGACCCGGCCCCGGAAGGCGAGCCGGCCGGCGGCACCCTCGACCTGGACCGGTTGGCCCAGCGCCAGTGGGAGGAGACGGAAGGGGCGGCCGGGTTCCTCCAGGCCCTCGACCGGGTCCGGGAGCAGGTGGGCGAGGCCCTGCCGGGCCTGGACTGGGAGTCGACCTGGCAAGCCCTGCGCCGGGGGGAGCTGC
>DATCLH010000011.1:0-10863 GCA_036564035.1 Thermaerobacter sp. | reverse complement strand
CCCCCGCTTCCTGCTGTGCAACTCGTAAGCAGAAGCAGGACCAGGATTCCGATCCCGATCCGGATGTTTTGAGAGGCGACCGCGTGTCGACGATGCCGGAACATGTGCCGCCCTCCGTTCGCCTGGCCTAACAGCCGCCGGGGCACAGGATGGGAACGTTGCTCCACGACAGACCCCATCGGGCGTTCTGCCCGGGGTTTGCGAGCTGGGTTCGCTAACCGGGCTCGCCCTTCCTGCGGCGACGCACCTCCTTGAGGACCCAGCGGGGGACGTCGAGGGGGACGCCGCGTTCGTCCAGGAGCGCCAGAACGGCCACGGGATCCTGGGGCGTCAAGATCACCGCGCCCCGGTGCAGGTGCAAGCGGACGGCGGGACCGCGGTCGGTGCTGCCCAGCAGCAGTTGCCGGCCCAGTCCGCTGAGGTAGAACCAGCCCACCGCGTACCCGGGGGCGAAGGTGGCCAGCAAGCGGAGCCCCCCGCCCAGTTCCAGGTACTCGGCCCGCTGGATGGCGGCGTACGGGATCACCCGGCGCCCGGCCAGGGTCTGGACGAGCAGCCGGTCGGGGCCGGCCAGGTAGGTCAGCCGGGCCCGGGCCAGGTAGCCGGCGAAGATCAGCGCGGGACCCAAGGCAAAGAGCCAGAGGATGCGGGTGCCCCATGCGGCCAGGCCGAAGAGCAGCAGGATGAGGGCGGTCCACAGGCCCTCGTCCCGGGCGGGGGTGGGAGCCAGGGTACGCCAGGGCGAGGGCTGCGGCTTTTGGGGATGCGCCGGGGGCGGGGTCACGGGCGTTCCTCCTTCGACACGTGCTCGCGTTCATCGCCGGGCGCTTGCCCATGGGATGCAAACCTGCTGCGGTGACGGGGGCCGTCGCCGGTCGGGGCGGTCGACGGCGGCCCCGCCACCGGCGCCGTTACGGGGAAGCCGAGGCGCCGGCAGGCGGCCTCATAGTCGGCCCAGGTGTCGAGGTCCAGCGTCACCTCCGGACCGGGCGCCGGCCAGTGGAGCAACCGGTCCCGATGGCGACGCAACAAGGGTCGCGCCCCCTCATCGCCCGTCAGGGAGAGCACCTCGGGAAAGAGCGGGCGGCCGAGGAGAACCGGGTGGCCGGGCTGGCCCTGCCAGACGGGCCGAGCGGCTACGGGGGCCGTCGCCGGCCAGGGTGAGGGCGGCGGCCCGCCGGAGACCCCGCCGGGTCCGGCGGTGGAGGAGCCAGCCACGGCATCCCTCAGGGCTTCGACCAGCCCGGCCAGCACCGGGGCGGGGATGAAGGGCTGGTCGGCCAGCACCACCAGGACCGCGGCCAGGGCCGGTTCGACCTGAAGCAAGGTGCGCAGGCCCAGGCGCAGCGAGCGGGCCTGCCCCCGTTCGGGCCAGGGGTTGACCACGGGGTGCAGCCCCGGGAGGGGGCGCCGGGGGATGCCGGCCGCCGCCACCGCGGGATGGAGGACGGCGACCACCGGCCCGACCCCGGCGCCGGCGGCCGTATCCAGGGTCCACTCCACCAGGGGCCGGCCGCCCAGGGGCAGCAGCTGCTTGAGCCGTCCCATCCGCCGGGCCTGTCCCGCCGCCAGCACGACGACGCCGGTGGGGAACGGGTGTTGCCCTTTGACCTCCAGCCGGATCACCCCCTGCCCCTGGGGATATTCTCCGCTCTGGGCCATTGTCCGTCCTGGGGCGTGACCTGTCACGCCGTCCCGGCAGCATCCCGTCCCCCGTGCTCTGGGAGGCCTTCTCGCCCTCTGGGAGGCCTTCTCGCCGGGCGACGGGGAGGGGCCCGGGGCGACGGAATCCGGAAGGAGTCCGCGGCAGGGCGGCGAAAAGGAAACCCTGGCCGGCCTTAATGAACGTTCAGTAACCCGCTAGAGGCGGTTCGCGGCGGTCCGCCGGTGGAGGGACGACCTTGGCCCAGGGCAAGATTCTGGCTCCGCAGCAGGACACCATCTTGCAACAGGCGGCCGGCCTGTTCGCGCGGCAGGGGTATCCGGCCACCACCATGCGGGACCTGGCGGCGGCGCTGGGGGTGACCCCCGCGGCCCTCTATTACCACTTCGCCAACAAGGACCAGCTGCTGCTCGAAGTGATGTTGCACGGCATCCGGGTGGTCCACCGGCGGGTGGAGGCCGCCATGGCCGCCGCAGGACCCGGGCTGGCCGAGCGGATCTGGGCCGGCATGCGGGCCCACCTGCTGGCCTGCTTGGAGCACCAGGACTTCGTGGCGGTGATCCTCCAGGAGAGCCGCTACCTGAGCCCGGAGGCCGCCCAACAGGTGGTGGCCGCGAGGGATGCCTACGAGGCGCTGTGGGCTCGTACGCTGGAAGAGGGTGCGGCGGCGGGATTGTTTCAGGCGGGGGTCGACCTGCGGCTCCTGCGGCTCTTCGGTTTCGGGGCCATGAACTGGGTGACGGTGTGGTACCGCCCCGACGGTCCCCAGAGCCCGGAGGCCATCGCCGACGCCTTCCTCCTCTACATGGCAAAGGGGGTGTTACGGCCGGAGGTGGCCGGCGAGCTGATCGCCCAGGTGGCGGCGACGGCCGGCTGCCCGCCGCGGGCGGGTTCGTCCGCAAGACCTGGGGGCGCCAGGGACAGGCGACCTGCGGGCGGGTGAACGGCCGCGGCCCGCGGGGGCTCGCTGGCCCGTCGAGGCCCACGGAGACTCGCGGCCGGGCCGGCACTGGCCAATTCCAACGGCACAACGCCAGGCTTCGGCGCGGGGTACCACGAGGGCGCCGCCACCGGCGGCCTAAGCCGTCGCGGTGGAACCGGCCCAGCGCCGCGGTGCGGGGCGGAGCGGTGAAGAAGGGATCCGCCCTGAAGCAGGTTAGCAGGGTGCCCACCAAGTTCCAACGGGAGCCGTCACAAGACCGACGGGAGGGGATGAACCCATGGCATACCAGGCCTTCTCCGAGGAGTGGGCCAAGGCTTACAAGGAGCAGATCAACGCCAACGCCAACTACCGGGAGGCGTCCCGGACCTGGGAGTGGCCGCTGGCCTTCGTCCTGGAGGCGGACCCGTCCCTGGGGATCGAGGAGGAGCGGGCGATCATCCTGGACCTCTACCAGGGGGAGTGCCGGGACGCGCGGATCGGCGGCAAGGAGGACCTGGAGAACGTCCCCTACGTGATCAGCGCCGATGCCTACACGTGGAAGCAGGTGATGGACGGCCAGCTGGACCCGCTGGCGGCCATGATGCGGGGCAAGCTCAAGATCCTCAAGGGCGACATGGGGGTGCTGTCGGGGTACGTCATCGCGGCCAAGGAGCTGGTGACCTCGGCCCAGCAGGTGGAGACGGAGTTCCCCGAGGGCGTGGCGTGACCCGGCCGGTGCCCCGGGGGCGGTTCACGAGGGCCGGCGGTGCGGCCGGAGCGAGGGAGGGGTGGCCTCGATGAAGGCGGTCACCTATCGCGGCGTGGGCCAGGTGGCCATCGAAGACGTCCCCGAGCCAAAGATCCAGCAGCCCGGCGACGCCATCGTCCGCATCACCCGCTGCGCCATCTGCGGCTCGGACCTGCACATCTACCACGGCCACATCCCCGGCATGGTCCCGGGGTTCGTCTGCGGCCACGAGTTCACCGGCGTAGTGGAGGAGGTGGGAGCCGGCGTCCAGGCCTTCCGCAAGGGGGACCGGGTGGTCGGGACGTTCCACACCGCCTGCGGCCACTGCGCCATGTGCCGCAAAGGGGCCTTCAACCAGTGCCAGGAGTACAGCGTCTTCGGCTACGGCGTGGCCTTCGGCAACCTGCCGGGCTCCCAGGCCGAGTTCGTCCGGGTCCCCCACGCCGACGTCAACCTGCGCCGGATCCCCAAGGAAATCGGTGACGAGCAGGCCCTGTTCTGCGGCGACATCCTCACCACCGCCTATGGGGCCGTGCGGAACGCCCACCTGCAGCCGGGCGAGACGGTGGCGGTGATCGGCTGCGGGCCCGTCGGGCTCATGGCGATCCAGAGCGCCTTCGCCCAGGGGGCAGCCCGGGTGCTGGCCATCGACCTGGTGCGGGACCGGGCGGAACTGGCGGAGCGGCTGGGGGCGGTGCCCATCGTCGCCAGCGAGACGAACCCCGTGGCCCAGGTCAACAAGCTGACCGGGGGCATGGGCGCCGACGTGGTGATTGAGGCGGTGGGCGGCCCCAAGACGGTGGCCCTGGCCTTCGAGCTGGTGCGGGGCGGCGGGCGGATCTCCGCCGTGGGGGTGACCACGGCCGAGAGCTTCCCCTTCCCCCTGGCCACCAGCCTGACCCGGGACATCAGCTTCCGGATCGGGCTGGCCAACATCCACCGGGACATCGACGCCACCCTGGCCCTGGTGGCGGGGGGCCGGATCGACCCTGAGATCATCATCAGCCATCGCCTGCCCCTGACGGAGGCCGTCGAGGGGTACCGGCTCTTCGACAGCCGGGAGGCGACGAAGGTGGTCCTGATCCCTGGCGAGTGAGCGGCCGGGGGGCCTTGGGGGGTGGGCCCACCGCGCCGCACCGGGCGGCGCCGGCGGCCGGGCCGCCGGGCCGCTGACCGGTGCGGCAAGCCGCCAGGAAAGGACGGGGATGCGCATGTCCGGTGCAGCGGCGCCGGGCGCGGCGGGAGCAGCGCCCCAGCCGGGCGGCCGCCCGGCGGTGACGGTGGCCCGGCACGACGCCTTCACCACCACGAGCCGCCGCGGCCTGAACCACGACCTGCCGCCCATGCGGCTCTACCACAAGGCGAAGAAGTTCGGCACCTGGGACCCGCGGGCCATCGACCTCCGCCAGGACCGGGAGGACTGGCACCTGCTCAACGACGCCCAGAAGGACGCCCTTCTGCGGCTGGTGTCGCTGTTCGCCGCGGGTGAGGAGTCGGTCACCCTGGATCTCCTCCCCCTCATCATGGTGATCGCCCGGGAGGGCCGGCTGGAGGAGGAGATGTTCCTCACCACCTTCCTCTGGGAGGAGGCGAAGCACACCGAGTTCATGCGCCGCTTCCTGGACGAGGTGGCGGGGGTGTCCGACCGGGACCTGCACCACTACCACACGCCCAGCTACAAGAAGATCTTCTACGAGGAGCTGCCCCGGGCGATGCACCGCCTGCTGGAGGATCCCTCGCCGGCAGCCCAGGCCGAGGCGTCGGTCACCTACAACCTCATCGTGGAAGGCGTGCTGGCCGAGACGGGGTACTACGCCTTCTACCGGACCCTGCAGCGTCAGGGGGTCATGCCGGGCTTCATCCAGGGCATCCGCAACTTCCAGCGGGACGAATCCCGCCACCTGGCCTACGGGGTCTTCCTGCTCCAGCGGCTGGTGGCGGCGGACGACGCCATCTGGGGCGTCATCGACCGGCGGCTGAACGAGCTGCTGCCCTATGCCCTGGGCGTCACCCACGAGATCTACGCCTCCTACGGCGGCGACCACCCCTTTGAAGTCGATCAGCAGGAGTTCATCGACTACGCCATCAAGCAGTTCAGCCTCCGGGCCCAGCGGATCGAACAGGCCCGGGGCAAGTCCCTGGCCGAGGTCTACCGGCTGGCCGCCGACCAGGTCGAGGAGGCGGCCCCGGATCCGGACGAACCGGCCGGCCCGGCCCAGGCAGCGGGTACGGTCGCCGGGGCGGGCAGCCCGATGGCGGCCCCCGGTGCGGGGCCGGCGGGCGGTGCGGGGACCGCGGGCCATGGGTGGCCCGTGACCGGCGGAGCGGGGCCGGAAGGCGGCGATGGAGGAGGGTCGGCGGCATGACGGCGCATGACGGCATGGGGGCGGTGCCGCCCGGCGGCGGCACCGCCCGGGAGGCGGCCGCCGCCGCGGACCCGGCGGCCGCCGCCGGGCCGGGTTCGTCCGGCGCCCGGACCGGCACCCTGGCCCTTCCCTTCGTGGCCCCCGCCGTCCGCCAGTGGCTGGAGGGTCGCAAGCTCCTCTTCATCGGGGGGCGGTGGCAGGAACCGCGGTCGGAGCGGTTCCTGACGGTGACCGATCCGGCCACCGGGGAGCCCCTGGCCGAGGTGGCCGAGGCCGGGGAGGCCGACGTGGACCTGGCGGTCCAGGCGGCCCGGCGGGCCCTGGAGGGCTCCTGGGGGAAGCTGCCCCCGGCGGAGCGGGGCCGGCTGCTGTGGAAGCTGGCCGACCTCCTGGAGGAGCACGCCCAGGAGTTCGCCCAGCTGGAGTCGCTGAACACGGGCAAGCCGGTGACCGAGACCAGTATGGCCGACGTGCCCCTGGCCGTCGAGCACTTCCGCTACTTCGCGGGCTGGGCGACCAAGTGGACCGGCGAGACCTTGCCCGTCTCCTTCCCGGGGGAGTACCTGGCCTATACCCGCCGGGAGCCGGTGGGGGTCGTTGGGGCCATCGTGCCCTGGAACTTCCCCCTGATGATCGCCTCCTGGAAGCTGGCGCCGGCCCTGGCCACGGGCAACACCGTGGTCCTCAAGCCCAGCGAGCTGACGCCCCTGACCGCCTTGCGCCTGGCGGAACTGGTGCGCCAGGCGGGCTTCCCGCCGGGCACGGTCAACGTGCTGCCGGGGTACGGCGAACCGGCGGGCCGGGCCCTGGTCGAGCACCCCGGCGTCGACAAGATCTCCTTCACGGGCTCGCCGGGGGTTGGGCGCAAGATCATGACGGCGGCGGCCCGGGACTTCAAGCGGGTCACCCTGGAGCTGGGGGGCAAGTCGCCCAACATCGTCTTCCCCGACGCGGACCTGGACAGTGCCGTGGCGGGGGCGATGATGGGGATCTTCTTCAACCAGGGCGAGGTGTGCTGCGCGGGGTCGCGCTTGTTCGTCCACAAGGAGCATTTTGACCGGATGGTCCAGGCCATCGCCGACCGGGCAAGTCGGCTCCGCCAGGGACCGGGCATCCACCCCATGACCCAGATGGGACCGCTGATCAGCCGCACCCACATGGAGCGGGTGCTGGGCTACATCGAACGGGGGCGGGAGGAAGGGGCCGAGCTCCTGGTGGGCGGCGAGCCGAACCCCGAGGCGGGGCCCGGGTACTTCGTGAAGCCCACCGTCTTCGTCGGCCGAGACGACATGACCATCGCCCGGGAGGAGATCTTCGGCCCGGTGCTGACGGTGCTGCCCTTCGAGAGCCTGGATGAGGTGGTGCGCCGGGCCAACGACACCCCCTACGGCCTGGCGGCGGGGATCTGGACCCGGGACGTGGCCAAGGCCATCAAGGTGGCCCACCGCCTCAAGGCGGGCACCGTGTGGATCAACGGCTACAACCTCCTGGATGCCACCAGCCCCTGGGGCGGGTTCAAGCAGAGCGGCATCGGGCGCGAGATGGGGCGGTACGCGCTGGAACACTACACGGAGGTCAAGAGCGTCTGGGTGAATCTGGGTTGACCCGATCCGGAAGGCGCACTGTCCGGCTGGGACGGGATCGAGCCGGCGCGCGGCGGGTGGCCGCCCGTGCGGGGGACAGCCCGGGGTCCGGCGATGGGCCCTCGGTGCAAGGATTGTAGCCGCACCCGGCGGGGGCCGCCCGTGGCGAGGGGACGCAGCCGGACGGGGCCAGGGGGTCCCCTGGTGGGAACGGGCGAGGCCGGACGAGCGGGGGCGGCCTGGAGTCGACGGGGGGAGCCGTGGTGGAGGACCAACTGAGGTCGATCGCGCTGGCCTACGTGGTGGCAGGGGCGGGGGCCATCCTGCTCCCCGCCATCGTGTTTTTGGCGGGCTACCGCCGCTGGGGGTGGCGGACCCGGGTGGCGCTGATCGGGGCGGCCACCTTCGTTGTCTTTCAGGGGATCCTGCGTTTGCCGTGGCTGCCGGCCTTCAACCAGTGGGCGACTGCCCGCTGGGGCGTGGCCGTAACGGCCCTTCTGGCCTCGCTGACGGCCGCCCTCTGGGAAGAGACGGGGCGGTACGTGGCCTACCGGGTGCTCGTCCGGCGTCCCCGGCTGGCCGATGCCACGGCCATGGGGATCGGCCATGGCGGGTTCGAGTCGGCGGTGGTGGTGGGGCTGTCCTTGCTGGCCACAGGGATCTCGCTGCTCGCCTTGCCGCTGATCGAGGCGGCGGGACCGGGCGGCCGCTGGAGCGCGACGGTCGTGTTGCCGGCAGAAGCCGAAGCCGCGCTGCGCCAGGCGCGGGAGGCGGTCCTAGAGGGCGGGCTGCTGGCGCCGGTGCTCGCCCTGGTCGAGCGGATCGGCGCCCTCGGCCTGCACACGGGCCTGAGCGTGTTGGTCGCGGCGGCGTGGGTTCAGCGGCGGGCCGCCCTCTGGCTGGTGGCGGTTGGCATCCACTTTGCCGCCAACGCGGTGGCCGTCACCCTCGCCCAGATGGGCCAGGCGGTCGCGGCCGAAGTCGCCGTGCTGATCGTGGCAGCGGTCACCCTGTTCACCAGCCTGCGGTGGGGGCCGATGCTGGGGGCGGCCGCAGTCCACCCTGGGGATCCCGCCGGCACCCCGCCGGCCGCGCCGTAGGCGAACGCCCCGACGGGAGGGCTGCCGGGGAGCCCCTGGGGGGTGACGGGTGGCCGGCGGGCTGGCGGCAGCAGGCCAGCGGCCACCGCGCTCGCACCGGCCGGTGCGGCTGCCGCCCTTGGATGAACCGCTGGGTTCCGCTTCCCATCGCGAGGACGCGGCTTCCGCCCACGAGCCCCTTCAGGCCCGTCCCTGTCCCCGGGGACGGGCCTTGCCGTTGTCCCGGGCGCTTGCCTCGCCAGCGGCCCGCCAGCTGGTTCGCAGGGCCACCACCAGGGCGACCACGGCGCCGAGACCGGCCGCACCGGCCAGGGCCATGACCGGGGTGCTCCAAGGCGCGGCCCGGCCCGTCACCGTCTGGGCGAGACCCGGAAGGACGCGCAGGAAGGCGGCCAGGCCGGCCAGCACCACTGCGGCGATCACACTCCCGCGCTTTTGCAGCCGTCCCCCGCCGAAGCCCGGCAGCATGGTGGGGGCTACCGCCATGATCAGCAGGGTCATGAAGCCGGCGCCCGCAGCGTGGAGGGGCGCATCGGCCGGCGGGGTTGCGGGGGTCAGGGGCAGGCCCAGGTTCCCCAGGCCCCGGATCAGCAGCAACAGCGCGGCCACGAGCGCCCAGGCGTAGGCCAGCAAGGCGGCCACGCCGGTCGGATCGCGCCACCAACGATAACCGCCCTTGTCGCCCGGGAAGACCAGCCTGGGCTCGATGACGCGCACCGCCACCGTCCCCAGGGCCAAGGCAACACCCCAGGCCAGATCGGCGGCTGCACCCAGGGGGAGAGGGGCCGCCCGGCCGGTGAGCAGGGCCCGGATCCCGGCCCCGGTGTCAAGGACAAGCCCCGCGCCGAAGGCGACGGCCGCCGCTGCCAGCCACCCGGCCCGGGCCGGGCGGATCCGGAAGAACAAGCTGAACACGCGGGCGGACATGGCTACCGAGACGGCACCGATGAAGCCGAACAAGGCCAGTCGCACAGAGGCGGTATCGACGGGGCTGGGCAGCATGGCGGCCAGCGTGCTGCGGCCGGAGGCACCCTGGGCGGCGCCCGCCGCGGTGGCGGCGGTGGTGTCCGTGACGGCCCCTCCCACGGTACGGACGGCGGATTCCGCTCCAAAGCCAATGCCCGACTGGGTCACGGTGAACAGCGCAGCCGCCGCCCAGAGGGCCAGGGACGCCAGCAGGCCAGCCGCGGCGACGGCGAACAGCGGGACCACCTGGCCGAAGGCCTTCTTCTGCCCGAGCGGGGGCCCGGCCCGGAGGCTGCGGGCCAGCAGGGTGAGCAGACCGGCCGCCGCCACCAGCTCGAGGACCGCCCCGGCCGCCAGGATCCACAGACCCGCCGGCGCGGCAGCCGGCACCAGCGCGGCCGCCGCCTGGCCGCAGACGCGGAGCCCCAGGCCGACGGCGAACCAGCCGAACCAGAGGGGCACCCGCTCGGGCTGCACCAGGGTGCTCCCCCTCAATCGCGGCAGGAACTGCAAGGCTACGCCAAGGATCAGGGCGCCGCCCCACCCGATGAGCTGCGCGTGTCCGTGGGCTTGGGCCAGGGCCGGGTAGGCGTGGATCCACGACCAGCCCCGCCAGGCGGCTGCGGCCATCAGGCCACCCAGGAGGAAACCCGGCACCAGCGCCGCGGCCACGGCCAGGTCGAAGAACGGCAGCCACGGCCAGCGCCGGTTCGCCGCCGGACGGGCACCGGCGGCCGCGGCTGGTGCGGGCGGCCGGCTGCCAGGAGACCGGCCGCCGCCCTCGGCCGGCTTCCCGCCAGGCTGGCCGGCGACCGGCCGGCCGCCTGCTGCTCGCTTCTCGACGTCCCGCGGCATGGCGTTCACCTCATGCGGCCGGGACGGCGGCGAGGGAGGAACGCGCCGGCCCGGAGAAAACTCAGGGGGTGGGAAGGTCCCGGGGAGGATCGCCATGGATCGTGCCGGTGCGCCGGCAGGGAGCGGCGCTTTCCCGACCCGCGACGCCGTGGTCACGGCGCTGCGGCGCATCCACCCCTTCGATCGGGTTCCGCCCGATCTGGTCGCCAAGGTGGCGGAACACGTACGCTGGCGCCCCTGCCGCACCGGCCAGGTGCTCTTCCGCGAGGGCGAGCCGGTAGAAGGGGTGTTCCTCCTTCGTGCCGGCCGCGTCAAGATCGTCGCCGTGGACGACGCGGGTCGCGAGTACATCATGCACCTGCTCGGCCCCGGCGATCTGTTCCCCGCCGTGGGCCTGTTCACCGGCGGCGGGTACCCGGCCACGGCCGAGGTCATCCAGGACGGCGTGGTCGGGGTGGTGACGCGGCAGGTCATCCTGGACCTGGTGCGGCAGCACGGCGACCTGGCCATGGCGCTCCTGATGGCCCAGGAGGAGCGCATCCGCTACCTGCAGGACCGCATCCGCAGCCTGGTCTGGCGCGACCTGCGCACCCGGGTGCTGGAGGTGCTGGTCAAGCACATGGGCGACCATCTGACCCACCAGGAGATCGCCGCCCTCGT
>DATCLH010000010.1:0-7791 GCA_036564035.1 Thermaerobacter sp. | reverse complement strand
CAGGTCGGGGTCGTCGGCGGTCGTGGGCTGGTGGCCGTGCAGGTCCAGCACACCGCGCAGCCCGGACAGCAGGCGGCCGAGGAAGTCGTCCCGCGGCGGCGCCAGCAAGGCGTAACGCATGCAGAGCCCCTCCCTCATGGCTTGGCACGCGGCCGCTCGGGCGGCGCCGGGCCGGAGCGAGAGCCACCGCCCCGGTGCCGGGGTCCGGCCCGCGGTCACGGCCGGGGGTGGTCGCGGTGCCCCGCGGCCGGACGGACACGGCTGGCACGCCGCGACCACCGGTGGTAGGTTGTCCCGTTCTCCAGCATGAGATTTTAAGGAATGGTGGTACGGGTTCCTCCTGAGGAAGAGCGCCGGATTCCTGCCGGCGAGGGCCCCATCGTCCCCAGGCACCGGCGGGAGGGCGGATCCCCGCAACGGGGATCCTCAGCCACCGTTCCTGCCGTCGACCACCACCAGCCGGAAGCGGGCGCCGGGCCCTAGGAAGTCGAGCAGGTGCAAGTCGTCCGGCACTACCCAGCCGACCACGTTGACCCGTTCGTCGGGCGGCAGGTCGCGCAGGGTCACCTGCAGCTCGCCGGCGTAGCGCAGATACCGGTCGTTGTCCACGGTGACGGTGCCACGGGGCCGGGGCTCTGCGGGTCGGGGCGGAATGGCGGTCGCCGGCCCGGCAGGGGCGCGCGAGGTGGTAGAACGGACGACGGCCTCCGCTGCGTCCATCCGGTTGGCGTGGACCGTGCCCTCCACGATGGCCCTTTCCACGGCCGTGAGGTCAGGGTGTAGCCGAATGCGCAAGGGAATGCCGTCGCCCATCCACACCGCCCGCACGGCGTCCATCTCGTCGGTTGACGGCCCGGGATCGCCGAAGAACAGGGTGTGGATGCAGCCCAGCGCCAACAGCTCCGTTGCGGCCCGGTCCGGGGGGACGGACCGGTGGCGCTCCACCGTCGGCAGGCCGGCGAACAGGGGCCCGCGGCGGCCGTGTTGCGACGGGACGAACGCAGCCACCCGGATCCCCCGGGCCGCCAGCGCCGAGGAGAGGTGATGCACCCACCAGATGCTCAGACCCGTCTCCGGTCGCGGGTAGAAGTTGTGACACGCCACCAGCCGTTCGGGCTGTGCTCCGGCCGCCAGGATGCGGTTCAGGTCTGCCGAGCGCAGGGTGCTGGCGTTCAGCACGACGTCAAGGCCGTAGGGGTTGCGGCTCATGGTCGCGATGGCGGCGGCGTCGTAGCCGTAGTCGACCCGGAGGGCGCTGAGGCCCAGGTCGGCTAGGGGCTTCAAGTCGTCGGGGGTGGCCCCCAGGGCGGCCAGTGCCGGCGGGGCCACGTCGGCCCAGAGGCGGAGCCCAAGGGGGCGGGCCCGCGCGGCCAATCGGGCCAGCGCTTCGGCCGTGGCGGCCGCGGGCGCCTCGGGTAGGTGCAGGGACGTGAAGACCTCCGTGTAGCCGTGGCGGGCGGCCTCCTCCATCAGGCGGGTGATCGCCACCTCGGTGCCTTCCGCGCCGTATCCCGGGTAGATGGCGATGCCGAGGCTGCGTGCGGTGCCCGGTTTGTCCATCTGGCGACCTCCTTCCGACAAGACGGGGCATGGGTGTGCGTGCACCGGTTCGCCCTTGCCTTCTTCGCCCACGTGGTGCCGTCTCCTGGCAGCTCCGCCCGGCCCCCCTCGCGTTGACCCCGTCCCGGGGGATGTCTACACTACAGGCGAACTCCTTCCATAGTTTCCACGCCGGGGAGGAACCGCCTTGGACCCAGCAGCTGCGCCCTTGCGCATCGCCATCGCCCAGGTCAACAGCACCGTGGGCGACCTGGAGGGCAACGCCCGCAAGCTGGCCCGGTTTGCCGCCGAAGCCGGCCGGGCCGGGGCCGATCTGGTGGTGTTCCCGGAGCTGGCCCTGACCGGCTACCCGCCTGAAGACCTGGTCTTCCGCCCCGCGTTCGTCGACGCGACCCGCCGGCAGCTGGACCGGCTGGCGGTGGAACTGGCCGGCGGGCCCGTGGCCCTGGTCGGGTTCGTCCACGGCGAGCGGGACCTGTACAACGCGGCGGCGGTGCTGCAGGGTGGGCAGGTGCGGGCCGTGGCCTGCAAGCGCTTCCTGCCCAACTACGGGGTCTTCGACGAGGAGCGCTACTTCGCCCCCGGCCGGCGGGCGCTGGTGCTGCGGCTGCGCGGGATCGCCCTGGGCGTCAGCATCTGCGAGGACCTCTGGTATCCCCATGGCCCCATCCGCGAGCAGGCGCTGGCGGGTGGGGCGGCGATCCTGCTCAACCTGTCCGCCTCCCCCTATCACATGGGCAAGCCCCGGGAACGGGAGGGGCTCCTGGTCACCCGGGCCACCGACTTCGGGGTGGCCATCGTCTACGCGAACCTGGTCGGCGGCCAGGACGAGCTGGTCTTCGACGGCAACAGCCTGGTGGTCAGCCCGGCGGGGGAGATCGTGGCCCGGGGCCGTCCCTTTGCTGAAGACCTGATCCTCTGGGATTACGACCCGGCCGCGGCGGCGGTGGCCCGCTGGCACGAGCCGCGCTTTCGCCACATGCCGGCGAGCCCGGAGGAAGCGGCCCGGGTCCAGTGGGTCGACCTGGAACCCGCCGGCGCCCCGGGCGCCCCGGGAGGCCCGCCGGCAGCCCCGGGAGACGGGGCGGCCGCCGGCGGGCCGGTCTCCGGCCCCAAGCCCCCCCTGCCCCAGCGCCGGGTCGAGGTGCTGGAGGGGGAGGCAGAGGTCTACGCCGCCCTGGTGCTGGCGCTGCGGGACTACTTCGCCAAGAACGGCTTCCAGCGGGCGTGGCTCGGGCTCAGCGGCGGCATCGACTCGGCCCTGGTGGCCTGCCTGGCGGCCGACGCCCTGGGCCCCGGACAGGTGACGGGGGTGCGGATGCCGTCGCCCTTCACCTCCGCAGCCAGCCTGGATGACGCCGAGGCGGTGGCACGGAACCTGGGGATCGGCCTGGAGACCATTCCCATCGGGGAGGTCTTCGCTGCCTTCCGCCAGGCCCTGGCGCCCCTCTTTGGCGACCGGCCCTTCGACGTGGCGGAGGAGAACCTGCAGGCCCGCATCCGCGGCACCCTGCTCATGGCCCTGGCCAACAAGTTCGGCGGGCTCGTCCTGGCCACGGGGAACAAGAGCGAGCTGGCCACGGGTTACGCCACCCTCTATGGAGATATGGCCGGCGGCTTCGCGCCCCTCAAAGACGTCCCCAAGACCCTGGTCTACCGCCTGGCGGCCTATCGTAACACCTGGCCGGGGGGACCAGTCATCGCCCGCTCGGTGCTGGAAAAGGCGCCCACGGCCGAGCTGCGCCCCGGCCAGAAGGATGAGGACAGCCTGCCGCCCTACGCGGTGCTCGACCCCATCCTCGAAGCCTATGTCGAGAAGGACCTGCCCGCCGCCACCCTGGTGGCCCGGGGGCTGCCGGCCGACGCGGTGCGCCGGGTCGTCCACCTGGTGGCGGGTAGCGAGTACAAGCGGCGCCAGGCGGCACCCGGGCCCAAGATCACCGCCCGGGCCTTCGGCCGGGACCGGCGCTATCCCATCACCAGCGGTTACCGGGAGGCCGTGCCGGGCGACGGAGGCTCCGCGGGCGAAGGGTTTGCTTAGACGCGTTCCCCATGGTCCCGAGGCCCGCCCGCCGGGCGACCGTTGCGAAGGATGGTGGATGGGGAGGTGGCACCGTGACGGGCGAGATGGATCTCTTGGCCATGGCCGCCGCGCCCTTTACCCGCTGGCCGATCCTGGGCAACCCTGTCTGGCGCTGGCTGCTGGCCCTGGCCATCGGCCTGGCCGTGCTGGCCGTCCTGATCCTGGTGCGGGACCGGCTGGCAGGCCGGCTGGCCCGGCTGGCCGGGCGGACCGCCAGCGCCTGGGACGACTTCGCCGTCGAACTCTTGCAGCGGCGCACGGGGATCCTCACCCTGCTGGCGGTGGCGGTTTGGGCTGGGTCCCAGGCCCTGGTGATCGCCGAACCCGTCGCCTTCCGGATCCGCCAGATCACCTCGATCGTGCTGATCCTGCAGGTCGCTTTGTGGGCCAACTACGCCATCGGGTTCTTCCTGGCGCGGGTCTTCGAGTCCCGCGGCGACGACGAAGAGGTGGCGGCGGCCCTGGCCGGGGCCCAGCTTCTCTCCCGGGTCGGCCTGTGGACCATCGTCATCCTGGTGGTGCTCCGGCAACTGGGGATGGACATCACCGCCCTGGTGGCCGGCCTCGGCATCGCGGGCATCGCCGTGGGCCTTGCCCTGCAAAACGTGCTCGGCGACCTGTTCGCATCCCTTTCCATCGTCCTCGACAAGCCCTTCGTGGTAGGGGATTTCATCGTCGTCGACAACTTCGCCGGCACCGTCCAGCACGTGGGCATCAAGACGACCCGGGTCCGCGCCCTGACCGGGGAAGAGATCGTCATCGCCAACGCCGACCTTTTGAAGAGCCGGATCCGCAACATGAAGCGGATGACCGAGCGGCGGGTCGAGTTCCGCGTCGGCGTTCCCTATGGAACCTCCGTCGAGAAGCTGGAGCGCATCCCCGGCCTGGTCCGGGAGATCATCGAGGCCCAGCCCCAGGCGCGCTTCGACCGCGGTCACTTCAAGCAGCTGGGCGACTCGGCCCTGATCTTCGAGTTCGTCTACTTCGTGACGGACCCCGACTACGTGCTGTACATGGACATCCAGCAGGCCATCAACCTGGCCATCTACCGGCGGTTCACCGAGGAAGGCATCGAGTTCGCCTTGCCCATCCAGACGGTCCACCTGATCGAGCCCGGGGAGGCGACCGAGCCCGGGGACGCGAAGGCTGCCTTCGAGCCTGGGCGGGCTGCGGCAACCGCCGGGTCCGGGGCCAGGGCCGGGGCACCGGCGGGAGCGGGGACCGCCGACCCGATGCAGGCCCAAGGGCCGAATCATGCGGACGAACCGGCCCCCGGCGACGCGCCCCAGCGCCGCCGGGCGGACGAGGGCCCGGCGTGAGGGGGCGGGTGGCAAGAGGGCGGCACGGTTTCCTGGGGGGAAGGACGGTGCGGATTGGAAAACGCGGGCGGACGATGACTGCCAACCAGGTCAAGGGCGGCGGAGGGCGCCGGCCACGGTGGCCGCTGGCCTTTCTGGCATCGTGCCTGCTGCTGGTCCTTGCCCTGGCCGGCTGCAGCCGGGCGCCGGGTCCCGACGCCATCCTGAGCCAGTACCTGGACGCCTGGGAACAGCAGGACTACGCCGGCATGTATGCCCTCCTCGATGCCGCCAGCCGCGAGGCCATCGCGGAGCAGGACTTCATCGACCGCTACCGCCGAATCGAGGAGGGCATCGAGCGCACGGGCCTGACCGCTCAAGTCAACCTGCCCGAAGACTTTCGCCCGGAGGGGGAGGAGGTCACCCTCGCCTTCGACGTGCGCTGGCAGACCGCCCTGGCCGGGGAGTTCGGCCAGTCGTACACTGCCCGGCTGGTGCGGGAGGAGGAGGGCTGGCGCCTCCACTGGACACCGGCCCTGATCTTCCCCGATCTCCAGGAGGGCGACAAGGTGCGGGCCCAGAGCCTGCCCGCGCGCCGGGGCAGCCTGGTCGACCGCCAGGGCCGGCCCCTGGCCCTGGATGAACCGGCCCGCGCCATCGGCCTGGTCCCGGGCAAGATGACCCCGGATTCGGCTGAACGGCTGGCCCAGGTGCTGGGCATTGCCACCGGCGCCGTGGAAAAGCAACTGGCGCAGCCCTGGGTCCGGGATGACCTGTTCGTCCCCATCGTGACCTGGCCGGAATCCCGGGCGGAAGCGGCGGAGGAGGAGCTGCTGGCGATCCCCGGCGTGCTCATCAGCTCCAGCCGCGAGGCGGCCCGCTGGTACCCCCACGGCGCCCTGGCCGCCCACACCCTGGGCTACATCGGCCCCATCACCGCCGAGGAACTTACCGCCGAGCGGCGGGAGGCCGGCTACGGCCCGGCGGATGCCATCGGCAAGCAGGGGCTTGAGCGGGTCCTGGAGGCCGAGCTCCGGGGACGCCGCGGCGGCCGGATCTGGATCGAGCGGGCCGACGGGTCGGCAGGCCCGGAAATCGTGCGCCGCGAGCCGGAGGCCGGCCGTGACGTGCGCTTGTCGCTGGACCTCGACGTGCAGCGGGCCCTTGAGGACTCCCTGGACGCGATCCTGGGAGATTCCCGCTGGGCGGGGGGCAACGGGCGGCTCGACGGCCAGGCCGCCGCGGTGGTGCTCGACCCGTCCTCCGGTGAGGTGATGGCCCTGGCCAGCCGGCCCGCCTTCGATCCCAACCGGCTGGCCGACGGCATCACCGCCGGCGAGTGGCAACAGCTGACGGGCGATAGCCGGGCTCCCCTGTTCCACAAGGCGCTGGCGCCGCTGCCCCCGGGTTCGACCTTCAAACCCTTCACCGCGGCCGTCGCCCTGGAGGCGGGGGTCGCAACCCCCGACACGGACTTCGGGCCGAGCCCGGACGCATGGCAAAAGGACCCCTCTTGGGGCGACTACTACGTCCGCCGGGTGCCCCATCCGCCCGGCCGGGTCGACCTGATCCGGGCGCTGGTGTGGTCGGACAACGTGTACTTCGCCCGGCTCGGTCTGGCGCTGGGCGAGGAGCGGTTCCTCCAGGGGCTGGCGCGGTTCGGGCTGGGGGCGGAGTTCCCCTTCGACCTGCCCGTGGGGGCGGGCCAGGTGGCGGGGGAAGGTGGGATCCGGTCCGAGATCCAGCTGGCGGACAGCGCCTACGGCCAGGGGGAGGTCCAGGTGAGCCCGCTGCAGCTGGCCGCCATGTACACCGCCTTCGTCCGCGACGGGACGGTGGCCCGGCCGCGGCTCGTCCTGAACCCCTTGCCCCTAACCGGGGCGCAGGGGGACGAACCGGCCGCCGGCTCCGGCCCGGCCGGCGGAGAGCACCCGGCCGCGATAAGTTCCGCAACGGCCGGGATCCTTCGCGACGCGTTGCGCCGGGTGGTTTCCGATCCCACCGGCACCGCCCACGCCCTGGATGGCGTCCGGGGCTGGACGGTGGCGGGCAAGACCGGAACCGCCCAGGTGTCCGGCGGCGAGGCCGGTGCCCGCTGGCGGTGGTTTGCCGGGTGGGCGGCGCCGGCCGGCGGCGGCGAACCCCGTTACGTGCTGGTCATTGCCGTCCACCAGGTGGGTGCGGCCGAAGAGGGGACGCCGAACCCGGCCGTGGCGGTGGCGGCTCGGCTCTTGGAGAGCCTGGCGCCGGGCCGCTAACCCGAGAGGAAGCGGCCGATTGAAGAGGAAGCGGCCCATTGACAAGGTTTGGCCCTTGCGCCACACACTCAGAGACATGGAGGCCGTTCGGCGGTCGCCAGCCCGCGAACGGCCCGAGCCAGAACGCCGAATCCCCCAACAAAGGGGAGCGGGGGACCCACTTTCCGGGGTGAGTCTGGTCCCCGGTTGGCGGCGCGGATCGGTGCCACGGAGGAACCGGCCGATCCGCAGGCCCGCCGCCGGGGGCCGGTAGGGCGACTGCGGCCGCCCGAACCCGACAGCTAACCCCGTAGGCGTGGCTGCAGGAGGCGCATGGGTCGATGGTCGGTAAGCCTACTGGCCCCGCGGTGAGCGGTCGCCGCCGGGGGGCGGGGCGTGCGCCCGTGCCGGAGGTGATCCGGCGCGTCAAGCGCTTGCTTCTCGGGCGTCCCAAGCGGACCGACGAGGACCAGCTCGAGCGGCTGCCGGTGCTCACCGGGCTAGCCGTGTTCTTCAGCGACGCCCTCTCCTCCGTGGGCTACGGCCCCGAGGAGATCCTCTTCGTCCTGGCCGCGGCGGGCAGTGCGGGCATGGCCTACGGGCTCACCGTGGC
>DATCLH010000009.1:0-4283 GCA_036564035.1 Thermaerobacter sp. | reverse complement strand
CTGCCCGGCGAGTTCAACGAGACCTTCTACATCCCGCTGGGCGTGGGCCTGGTGGTGCCGCCCTGGAACTTCCCCCTGGCGATCCTGACGGGCACCACCGTGGGCCCGGTGGTGGCCGGCAACACGGTGATCCTCAAGCCGGCCAGCAACACGCCGGTGATCGGCGCCAAGTTCATGGAGATCATGGTCGAGGCCGGCATCCCGGCCGGGGTGATCAACTTCCTGCCGGGCCCTGGCCCCGAGGTGGGCGACTACCTGGTCAACCACCCCCGGATCCGGTTCATCAACTTCACGGGGTCCATGGAGGTGGGCCTGCGCATCTACGAGCAGGCGGCCCGCCGCCAGCCGGGCCAGATCTGGCTGAAGCGCGTGGTGGCGGAGATGGGCGGCAAGGACGCCATCATCGTCGACGACAGCGCCGACCTGGAGGACGCCGCCAACGGGATCGTCACCTCCGCCTTCGGCTTCCAGGGGCAGAAGTGCTCCGCCTGCTCGCGGGCCATCGTGGTCGACGCCGTCTACGATGAGGTCCTGCGCCGGGTGGTGGAGAAGACCCAGCAGCTGCGGGTCGGCCAGGCGGACGACCCGGCCACCCAGGTGGGCCCGGTCATCGACCACGTGGCCTTCCAGAAGATCATGCGCTACATCGAGATCGGCCGCGGCGAGGGCCGGCTGGTGGCCGGCGGCCAGGGGGACGACCGGGAGGGCTACTTCATCCAGCCCACCGTCTTCGCCGACGTGGACGGCCGCGCCACCATCGCCCAGGAGGAGATCTTCGGGCCCGTGGTCGCCTTCATCCGGGCGCGGGACTTCGACCACGCCCTGGCCCTGGCCAACGACACGATGTACGGGCTCACCGGCTCGGTCTACGCCCGCGACCGTTACAAGCTGGAGCGGGCCAGGCGGGAGTTCCACGTGGGCAACCTGTACTTCAACCGCAAGTGCACCGGCGCCCTGGTGGGCGTCCACCCCTTCGGCGGGTGGAACATGTCGGGCACCGACGCCAAGGCGGGCGGGCCGGACTACCTGCTCTGGTTCCTCCAGCCCAAGGCCGTGTCGGAAAAGCTGTGAGGGAGCCGGGCGTCTCCGGCGGCGGCTACTGGACCGCCGCCGGAGACGCAGCGGTGCCGGAAGGGCGAACGGGTGCAAAGGGCCGGGCGCGGCACGGCCTGCCCACCTGCGGCGGCGGGTGCCGGCCGCCAAACCGGGTCGGGGCCGCCGGCTTCGCCGGCGAGCTCCCTGCCGCCGTTCCTTTTGACGCTGGCAGCCGGTTCCGCCTATAATAGCGATACCGGTTGTATTTTTAGAATCGCTATCGAGTAGGTGGCCGAGCCGGGGGTGGCGGCGCCCCCGTAGATGCATGGGGTGAGCCCGGTGACCATCCGCAGGATCCTGGAGACCCTGGCCCAGCACGACTACCGGCTGACCTGGCAGCGCTGGGCCGTGGCGGCGGCGGTGGTCCTCAATCAGGATCGGCTGCTGACGGCCGAAGAGCTGTACTCCCAGCTGAAGAAGGACTGGCCCGACATCGGGCTGGCCACGGTGTACCGCACCCTGGATCTGCTGGTCGAACTCGGCCTGGTCGACCGCGTCCAGGTCGGCGAGGGCCCGACCAAGTACGGACTGCGCAACGCCGATGTGGAGATCCGCCAGCAGCTGGTCTGCGAGTGCTGCGGCGAGGTCACCCCCATCGACGACCGGCAGCTGGAGCCCCTGTGCAAGCACCTGGCCCACATCAGCGGCTATCAGATTTCCGAGATCGAGATCAAGGTGACCGGGATCTGCCCCCGTTGCCGCTCGGCCGCAGGGCGGCACGGCGGCCGGATGCCCGCCGCGGCGATCTCCGCAAAGCCGGAAGGGGAGCAGGTGCTCTCCACCGGCCCCGCCGCGGGGGAACCGGTTCGGGGGACCGCGCGCCAGGCTGGTGCCAGCGGCTGAGGAACTCGGCCCCGCGCAAGACGCAGGACGACCCGCGCACGACGCAAGACGAAGGGCGGCCGCCCGGTGCGGCCGCCCTTCGTCTTGCTGGTTTCTCCACCCCGCGCGCCTCTGCCCTGGCCCCCGGCCTCAGGACGCCGAGGCCAGGCGGGGGATCTCCTCCACAGGGAACTCCAGCTCGATCAGTTCACCGCCCCGCAGCACCGTCAAGCGGGCCCGGTCGCCGGGCCGCCGGTAGGCCAGGACCTTGCGGATGGTCCCGGCGTGGATCACCGGTTGATCGTCGGCCCGGACCACCATGTCGAAGGGCTTGATGCCCGCCCGCTTGCCGGGGCCGTTGTCGGCCACGTGGCCGACGACCAGGCCCCGGTCCACCGGCAAGGCGAACAGCTGGGCCAGGGCCGGGTCGACCACGTCTGGCTGCCCCGAGAACCCCAGCCAGGGATGGGTCGCCCGGCCGAACTCGATGATCTGGTTCACCACCCGGCGCACCACGTCGCCCTGGACCGCCAGGCTCATGCCGTGGGACCAGGGGATGCCGTTCATGCCGGCCACCGCGCCGTCCAGGGTCACCAGGGGCCCGCCGGTGTTGCCGGGGTGCATGGGCGCCTGGGTGACGATCAACCCGTCCACCGGGATCCGATCGGGCCGGTAGAGGGTCATGTCCACGGTGCTGACGATCCCGAAGGTGGCGTTGACCTGCAGGTTCAGCGGGTAGCCCACCGCCACGACGAACTGCCCCACCTGCAGTTCCGCCGTGGGCCGCCACGCCGGCAGCGGGCCGGGGAAGCGCTCCGCCAGCCGCAGCACGGCGATGAAGTACACCGGGTCGGAGCCCACCGGGGTCGCGTCGACCTTGGTCCCCCCGGGCAGGGTCACCACCACCTCGCTGGCATCGTCGACCGTCTGGGCGTTGCAGATCACGTGCCAGTGGTCGAACAGGATGCCCGTCCCGAAGGCCGTGGTCTGCCGCTTCCGGTCGGTCCCCGCCACGTGGCAGAGGAAGGGACGCACCCGCTCCAGGGTTTCGACGATGGCTTGATCCCAATGAAAGGGTTGCATCATGGCGATCGCCCCAATGGCCCCGAGCCCGGCGGGAGCCGGGCTCTTTCCCGGATGTCATGTCGCCCGTCCTTGGTGGGAATGAACCAAGGGGCGGCGCCGGCCTGTCTTGCACCGGTCACCGCCCCTATGTGCGCCCGGCAGGAATCGAACCTGCGCAAGACGTGGCTCCGGAGGCCACCGCTCTATCCGCTGAGCTACGGGCGCAAGCGCGAGCGCCGGTGGCGCCCGCCGCGCTAATCATTATACCCAGGTCCGGGCCTCGTGCCAAGGCCCCGCAATCCCTCAGCCAAAATGTGACCGAAGGGGTCCCGGATCCCTCCCGGAGCAATCTTACCGAAGGGACGGGAGGGACGTGCGGTGCCGATGTCGCTCACGCAGATGCCCCCGTCCCGCCTGGGTCCGCGCGGCCCGTGCGGGGCTCCTCCGTGGGCCACGCGCCCTCCGGCGCGCTGCGCGTCGCCGCCTCGCCGGCCCGGCGCCACGGGCCGGCGGCCCATCCCTGCGGGGCCCGTCGGCCCACCGGCAGGGCAGGGACCGGCGCGGTGCGCGCCGAAAGAATCCGCACCCTGCCCCATCCCGCCCATCGGGAGGCCAAAGCCATGGCAGCGCCGGACCGCCGCGACCCAACGGACCCCCATCGAGGCGCGGGGGACCCCCGTCCAGGCGCACGCCCGTCACCCGACGGTGCGCCGCCCGCGACGCGCGCCACACCGCCGCTTGGGACGGCGCCCGCCGGCGGCGCAAAACCCGTGGAAACCGGCCCGTTCCCTCACCCCGAGGGTGCGGGCGGGCTGGTCGCGGCCTCCCGTCCCCTCGGCCACGGGCACCCGGCCGTTCCCGTCGCCGACCCCGGCGCCGGCAGCGCCCCGGGACGCGCCGACGGCCATGCCCAGGGACACGGATGGGAAACCCACGGCCCCGGTCACGCCCACGGGCACGGACACGGACACGGGCCGTCCCACGGCCACGCCCACGCCCACGGGCACGGGCACGGCCACCACGACCCGCGGCTCCGCCGCCACGGTCACGCCCGGGCCCACAGCTGGATCACCCAGCGGCCGGCCACCTTTTGGGGCAAGGTCAAGCAGTTCCTCTGGGGCTTCTTCTTCTTCGAATGGTACCACGAGCTGCAGCACGCCCGGTCCCAGTACAACGACGTGATGAACCTGGTGCTGTTCGGCGAGCTGCTGGGCATCCCCCTGATGAATTCGTCCATCGGCTTGCGGCTCTTGCCCTATGTGTTGCCCGACCTGGACGCGTGGAAGCACCGGCAGCTGGAG
>DATCLH010000008.1:0-10438 GCA_036564035.1 Thermaerobacter sp. | reverse complement strand
GCGGGGAGACCGGCGGCCGGCGACGACCGGCAGGAGGTGAGGGCACCGTTGGGTGGAGGTCACGGCGCGAGCGCCACCGGCCCGCGACGCCGCGGCCGGGAGATCGCCCTCCAGGTCCTCTTCCAGTGGGAGGCGGCGGGCAATTCCCTGGAGAACGGCCTGGAGTGGGCGGCGGCCGAGTACGACCCGGGGGAGGAGGTCCTGGCCTTTGCCGCGGAGCTGGCCGGCGGGGTGACCCGGCACCGGCTGGACATCGACGGGCTCATCGCCCGCTACGCCCGCGACTGGGACCTGGAGCGCCTGGCCCGGGTCGATCGGAACATCCTCCGCTTGGGGATCTACGAGCTCCTCTACGCCGGTCGCGCCGACGTGCCCCCGCCGGTCGCCATCAACGAGGCGGTGGAACTGGCCAAGCGCTACAGCGGGGAGGAGGCGGCCCGGTTCGTCAACGGCATCCTGGGCCAGCTGGCCCGTGACCGCGGCCTGGCGGCCGACGCCGGCCGGGCCGGGACGGCCGGGCCGGAGGCCGGCGGCGCCGCCACCCCGGAGGGCCGTGGAGGGCCCGAGCCGGCGGCCGCCGGGGCGCAGCGTGGGGTGGGACCCGGGGTCCCGCATCCCGTGCCCCCGGGGGAGGGGGCGCGGCCGGGGGACGAGGCGGGAAGGGGGCCCGGGGTGCGGCCCCTGGCCGGGGTGCCGGCCCCGGGTGGCGAGGAGGCCGGCCCCCGCTAGCCGGCCTGCGGGAGGAGGAGACCGGGACGTGGCCGATGGAGGACTGTGGGACGGCCGGCCCGTGGCGGCGCGGGTCCGGGCGGCGGTGGCCGCCCGGGCCGGCGCATTCCAGCGCCGGCACGGCCGCCCGCCGGGGCTGGCCGCGGTGGTGGTCGGGGACGACCCGGCGTCCCACCTCTACGTCCGCAACAAGGCGCGGGCCTGCCGGGAGGCCGGGCTGTACTCCGAGGTCCACCACCTGCCGGCGACGACGTCCCCGTCCCGGTTGCTGGCGCTGGTCCGCTGGCTGAACGGGCGGCCCGACGTGGACGGCATCCTGGTCCAGTGGCCCGTTCCGGGCGGCATCGACTACGAGGCGGTCTTGGCGGAGGTGGACCCGGCCCGGGACGTGGACGGCTTCCACCCGGTCAACACCGGCGCCCTCTGGCGCGGCCGCCCGCGCCTGGTCCCCTGCACCCCCCTGGGCATCCTGCTCCTCCTGCGGGCGTATGGCGTGGCGCCCCAGGGCCGGCGGGCGGTCATCGTCGGCCGGAGCCCCATCGTCGGCCGCCCCCTGGCGGGCCTGCTCCTGCTGGAGGACGCCACCGTCACCGTGTGCCACTCGCGGACCCCGGACCTGGCCGCGGCGACCCGCGCCGGCCAGATCCTGGTGGTGGCCGCCGGCCGCCCCGGGCTGATCGGCGCCGAGCACGTCCAGCCTGGCGCCGCCGTCGTCGACGTGGGCATCAACCGCGTCGAGGGGCGGGTGCGGGGTGACGTGCGCACGGAGGAGGTGGCGCAGGTGGCCGCCGGCGTGACGCCCGTGCCGGGTGGCGTGGGGCCGATGACGGTGGCGATGCTGCTGGCCAACACGGTGGAAGCCGCCTGGGCACGGGCCGAGGGGCGCGAGCCCGACAGCCTGGGCGCCTGGCGGGCCCTCGGGGAGGCTGGGGCATGACGGGACCGCGGCCGTTGCCGTCGGAGGCGCCGGGCCCCGGGCCGGCGGGGGACCTCCTTCCGGATGCCCCGGACCGGGGACCGCGGGCCCGCCCCGGGATGGGGCCGGCGGCCGGGCCGCGGGCCGCCGGAGCCACCGTGCCGCCGTGGCCCGGGCCGGGAGGACCGCCCGGCCCGGGAGGGGAGCGGGTTCCTCCGCCGGACCGGCCATGGGGGTGGGGGACAGCGCCCCGGCCGGGGAGCGGCGCCGCCGGCGATAGAGGCCGCCTCGCCCCCACCGGCCCGGTCGCGCCGGCCCGTGGCGTCCCGGGGCTCCTGGTTCCGGGGGTGCTGACGGTCTCCGAGCTGACGGCCCGCATCCGGCAGCGGCTGGAGACCGATCCCCGCTTGCGGGAGGTTTGGGTGCGGGGCGAGGTCAACAGCTTCAAGCGCCATTCCTCCGGCCACCTCTACTTCACCCTGCAGGACGAGGGTGCGGCCCTGCGCTGCGTGATGTTCCGCAGTGCCGCCCGCAGCCTCCGCTTCACGCCCGAGGACGGCATGGAGGTCCTCGCCCTCGGCCGGATCGGGGTCTACGAGCCCGCGGGCAACTACCAGCTCTACGTGGAGGCCCTGGAACCGGCCGGCCTGGGCGCCCTCTACCTGGCCCTGGAGCAGCGGCGCCAGCGGCTGGCCCGGGAGGGCCTGTTCGACCCCGCCCGGAAGCGGCCCCTGCCGGCCTGGCCCCGGTGCGTCGGCGTGGTGACCTCCGCCGACGGGGCGGCGCTGCGGGACATCCTGAAGGTGGCCCTGCGCCGGAACCCGCGGCTCGCGGTGGTGGTCGCCCCCGTTCCCGTCCAGGGCGACGGGGCCGCCGAGGCCATCGCCCAGGCCATCGCCCGGTTCAACCGCTGGGGAGGCGCCGACGTGCTCATCGTCGGCCGCGGGGGTGGCGCCCGGGAGGACCTCTGGGCCTTCAACGAGGAGGTCGTCGTCCGGGCGGTGGCCGCGAGCGCGATCCCCGTCGTCTCGGCGGTCGGCCATGAGGTGGACGTGACCCTGTGCGACCTGGCGGCCGACGTGCGGGCCCCGACGCCGTCGGCGGCCGCGGAGCTGGTGGTGCCCGAGCGGGGGCCCATGGAGCGCCGGCTCGGCGATCTGCGGGGTCGCCTGGAGGCGGCGGTCCGCCAGCGGCTGGAACGGGCGCGGCGGCGCCTGGATGAGCTGGCCGGGCGGCCGGGCCTGCGCCACCCGGCCCAGCGAGTGGAGGCCTGGCGGCAACGGCTGGCCCACCTGCACCAGGCGCTGGCGCGGGCCGCGGCCTGGCGCGTGCAGGGGGAGCGCCGGCGGCTGGCCGCAGCCGCCGGGCGGCTCGAGGCCCTGAGCCCCCTGGGGGTCCTGGGGCGGGGCTACAGCGTCACCCGCACCCTGGACGGGCGCATCGTCAGCGACGCGACCCAGGTGGCCCCGGGAGAACGGGTGGAGATCCTCCTGGCCCGGGGCCGGCTGGAGGCGGAGGTCGTGGCGAGCCACCCGCCGGCGGAGGGGAATGGATGAACATGTCGCCACAGCGAAAGGGCAAACGCCAAGGGAATCCCAGCGGCGAGGATGCACCGGTGCCGGTCGGTGTCCCGGACACCCCGCGGGCCCAGCCGTCTCTAGGGGAGGGCAACGGGGGCTTCCCCCCGGCCCCGCCCGCGCTCCGGCCGGATCGTCCGGCCGTGGACCCGGATGGGACCCCGGAGGAACCGGCACCGGTGGCCGGTGCGGCCGTCCCGGAGCGGGCGCCGGCTGCCCCGGGGCCCGCCGGCCCGGACGGGACGGAGCCTCAGGCCGGCGGCGGCCCAGAGCCGGCCTTCGAGGCGATGCTGGAGGAACTGGAGGCCATCGTGGCGCGGCTGGAGGCGGGGGACGAGCCCCTCGACCGGGCCCTGAGCCTCTTCCAACGGGGCATCGACCTGGTGCGCCGCTGCAACCGGTTCCTGGACGACGCGGAACGGCGAATCCAGTGGCTGCTGGAGGACGAGGCGGGCAACCTGCAGACGGTTCCCGCTCCAGAGCTCGACCCGGCAGCCGGGGAAGGCGGATGGCGGTGAATGGCTGAGGACACGAAGGGGGCGGCGGCCCCCTGGCGGGCGGAGGTGGAGGCGCTGGTGGCCCGCGCGCGGCAGGCGCTGGATCGGGTGCTGCCGCCGCCGACGACGCCGCCGGCGCGCATCCATGAGGCCATGCGCTACAGCACCCTGGCGGGCGGCAAGGCCTTGCGCCCCCTGCTGGTGATGGCGGCCGCCCGCTGCATCGGCGGGCCGGCGGCTGTGACCCCGGCGGTGGAGCGCGCGGCAGCGGCGGTGGAGCTGGTGCACACCTATTCGCTGATCCACGACGACCTGCCCGCCATGGATGACGACGACATGCGCCGGGGCCAGCCGGCCAACCACGTGGTCTTCGGCGAGGCCATGGCGATCCTGGCCGGAGACGCCCTGCTCACCCTGGCTTTTGAGGTCCTGGCCACCCTGCCCCGCTGGGGTGCCGATCCGGAGACGACCCTGCGGGTGATCGAAGAACTGGCGGTGGCCGCGGGCACCGCCGGCCTGATCGGCGGCCAGGTCGACGACCTGGGGGCGACGGCAGGCGCCGGCCTCGACCTGGCCGGCCTGCGGTCGATCCACCGGCGGAAGACCGGCGCCCTGTTCCGGGCCTCGGTGCGCATGGGCGCGCGCCTGGCCGGGGCCGGGGACGCCGAGCTGGAGGCGCTGACCCGCTTCGCCGAGGCCTTCGGCGAGGCCTTTCAGATCGTCGACGACATTCTGGACGTCACCGGCGATGCGGCCGAGATCGGGAAGCCCGTGGGCAGCGATGCCCGCCAGGGCAAGGTCACGGTGCCCGGCCTGGTCGGACTCGAGACCGCGCGCCACCTGGCCGCCGAGGCCACCGAGCGCGCCATCGCCAGCCTGGAGCCCCTGGGGGCGCGGGCCGGTCTGCTGGCGTGGCTCGCGCGGGAGCTTTTGGAGCGCCGGCGCTGACGGGATGCCGCCTCGGGGATGGCAGGATCTGGCGGATCCGGGCGCGAATCGGTCCTTGCGCACGGCCAGGCGGCGTGGTATCGTGCAAAGCCTGCGCGGCGCTGGCGGCAAACCTCCCAAGGCGGCGCCGGGCTGCGGCGGCGCCGGGCTGCGCCCCGGCCGGCTGGTGGTCGTGGTGGCCGGCGGGCGGGGCAAGACGCGTCACCTGGCAACGGCCGCGGCCGGTTCGTCCGCCGAGGGGCACCCGGGGTCGCCAGGGACCGCAGTGCACCCGGCATCGACCGCGATGCGGCCGCCCTGGACCGCGATCCAGCCGGATCGCCATACGGTACAATGGAGGGCAGGAAGGGCACGACGGGGACGATAAGTTTTTTACGATTTTGGCAAGCCGGAGGTCTGACGGCTTGCCGTGACAAATTTGAGGTTGAGCCGCGGGTGGCGCAGTATCCTAGTCGGCACCCATGCTTCTGAAGGCGGGCCTAAAAATCCGCCGTACGGGCACATCGATGAAGTTCCTGGTGGTGGCTGCCGACGCCCAGTCGGGGGTCGCTGCTGGGAGTTAAGGGGCCGGGGCGATCTGCAAAGGCATGCAGGCGTTGACCCTGACCCCGCGGAGGCCCATGGCCGTGGCTGGGCGCAACGTCGTACCGCTATGGCATGGGGTACGAACCTGCATGCGGGATGACCGTGTGCAGCGTAGCCTGCCCTGCGTGGGCCGGGTGGAGGCGGCAGCAGGGTCGCTGGTTCCGGTGGGCCCCCGGGCCGGTGGCTTGCGCTGAAACCCGGTCTGCTAAACGGGCTAGGAAGCATGGGGAGCCGTCGGGGAAAACCCCTAGGCTGTTTCCCGTACGGGAAGGCACGCTGGGGATTACAGTGCGCGCTAAGTGGCAATCTAGCCCTGCCGGCGGCGACGCGGCAGGCTGGCCGCGCGAAGGGAAACCGCCGGGCCGGCGACGGCCCGGTCGGCCAGTGGGAAAGCCTGCTAGACCTCAAGCCGCAACGTTTACTCAGCGTGCTGCCACCTGCGGTACCTTTGGCCCAGTGGAAGGATTCCGCTCGGGCCGTTTGTTTCTCACCTTGGAGGGATGGCGGGTTGGCGCGCGGGCAAGCCTCACGATACACCCCGGGGTGGAAACGGGGCGTGGGGCTCGGCTTTCTGACCTTCCTGCTGGCATTGACCACCTCCCCGCTCTCCGAGTCGGCCGTGCGGGCTTTGAGCCTGCCGCTGGCCATGCTGATCGTGGCGGCCATCGTGGCCCTGGGCGTGGTCTTCGACATCATCGGCGTGGCCGCCACTGCCGCCGACGAAGCGCCCTTCCACGCCATGGCGGCCAAGCGGAAACCCGGGGCGCGGGCCGCCCTCGGCCTCGTGCGCAACGCCGACCGGGTGGCCGCCTTTGCGAATGACGTGGTGGGGGACGTGGCCGGCACCCTGTCGGGGGCCGCCGGCGCCGCCGTGGCGCTGCGGCTGGGCCAGTGGCTCGACGGCCAGGGAACCCACCTGGTGGTCGCCCCTCTGGTGCTGGCCCTGGTGGCGGGCCTCATGGTCGGCAGCAAGGCGGCGGGCAAGGGCTTCGCGCTGCGCGAGCACCAGCGGGTCTTGCTGGCGCTGGGCACCTTCCTGGAAGGGGTCGAACGGGTCACCCGCGTCCGCCTCTACCCGGCGGCGCGCCGGAGCCGGCGCCGGCCGCGCAACCCGGGAGGCAGCCGGCGCCAGGCGGAGCGGGCGAAGGCCATGGCGAAGGCCATCTCGAACCAGAAGGGGTGAGCACCCTGGCCGAGATCCTCCCGCGGCTCCAGGGGCCGCAGGACCTCAAGGCGATGGACGAAGGCCAGCTCCGGCAACTGGCGGCGGAGATCCGCCGGGTGATCGTCGAGACGGTGGCGCGCAAGGGGGGTCACCTGGGGGCCAGCCTGGGCGTGGTGGAGCTGACCCTGGCCCTGCACAAGGTGTTCGACAGCCCGCGGGACCGGATCGTCTGGGACACCGGTCACCAGGCCTACCCCCACAAGCTGGTGACGGGCCGGTACCACCAGTTCCACACCCTGCGGGAGACGGGCGGGCTCAGCGGGTTCCTGAAACGACAGGAGAGCCCCCACGACATCGTGGAGGCCGGGCACGCGGGGACCTCCATCTCCCACGCCGTCGGCCTGGCCCGCGCCCGCGACCTGCGCCGCGAGGACTACCACGTGGTCGCCGTCATCGGCGACGGGGCGCTGACCGCCGGCATGGCCTTCGAGGCGATGAACCACGCCGGCCACCTGGGCACCGACCTGATCGTCGTCCTGAACGACAACTCCATGTCCATCGCGCCCAACGTGGGCGGCCTGGCCCGCTACCTCACCCAGATCCGCACCGACCCCACCTACGGCCGCATGCGGGCCGAACTGGAACGGGTGCTCGAGCAGCTGCCCCGGGTGGGCAGCCAGGCGCTGCGCTGGCTCCACCGCTTCAAGGACAGCCTGAAGTACCTGGTCGTCCCGGGGATGCTCTTCGAGGCCCTGGGCTTCCGCTACATCGGGCCGGTGGACGGCTACCGGCTGCGCGACCTGATCCGCGTGCTGGAGAGTACCAAGGCCATGCGCGGGCCGGTGCTGGTCCACGTGATCACCCAGAAGGGCAAGGGGTATGCCCCCGCCGAGGGCGATCCCTGGACCTGGCACGGGCCCAAGCCCTTCAACCCCGCCACCGGCAAGATGGAACCCGGCCGTCCGGGCGAGCCCCCTTCGTATACGGGCGTCTTCGCCCAGACGCTGGTGGAACTGGCCCGTTCCGAGCCGCGCCTCGTCGCCATCACCGCGGCGATGCCCGACGGCACCGGCGTCGCCACCTTCGCCCGGGCCTTCCCCGACCGGGCCTTCGACGTGGGCATCGCCGAACAGCACGCCGTCGCCTTCGCCGCCGGGCTGGCCCTCAACGGCTTCCGGCCCGTGGTCGCCATCTACTCCACCTTCCTGCAGCGGGCCTTCGACCAGGTGGTCCACGACGTGGGGCTGCAGCGGCTGCCCGTGATCTTCGCCATCGACCGGGCTGGCATCGTGGGCGCCGACGGGGAGACCCATCAGGGCCTCTACGACATCGCCTACCTGCGGCCGCTGCCGGGGTTCGTCCTGATGGCGCCGCGGGACGAGAACGAGCTGCGCCACATGCTCAAGACCGCCGTGGCCTACGAGGCGGGCCCGGTGGCCATCCGCTGGCCGCGGGGCCATGGCGTCGGGGTGCCGCTGGAGGAGCCCCGGGTCCTGCCCATCGGCCAGGCGGAGCTGCTGCGAGCCGGGCGGGACGTGGCGCTGATCGCCTATGGACCGCTGGCCCACGCGGCCCTGGCGGCGGCCGAGCGGCTGGCGGCGGAGGGCATCGATGCGGCGGTGGTCAACGCCCGCTTCGCCAAGCCCCTGGACGAGGAACTGCTGGCCGACGTCCTGTCCACCACGGGCCGCGGGGTGACGGTGGAGGAGCACGTCCTGGCGGGCGGCTTCGGCAGCGCCGTGCTGGAGATGGCGGCCCGGCGGGGGCTGGCGGTCCCCATCCGCTGCCTGGGGGTGCCGGATCGGGTGGTGGAACACGGCGACCCCGGCCACTTCCGCGCCCTCTTCGGCCTCACCCCCGAGGGCATCGCCCAGGCGGCCCGGGAGCTGGTGGGTGCCGCCGCCCCGGTGCGGCGGCGGGCGCGGGGGTGAGGGCGCCCATGGCCCGGCTCCCCGGCGGGGAGGAGGAAGGGGCGTGAGCCCGAAGGGCACCCGGGGCATCCGCCTCGACCAGCTCCTGGTGGAGCGCGGCTTCTTCGCCACCCGTAGCCGCGCGCGGGCGGCGATCCTGGCGGGGCAGGTGCGGGTGGACGGCCGGGTCGTCGACAAGGCGGGGGCAACCGTCCCGCCCGATGCGGCCATCGCCGTCACGGCCGACCCGATTCCCTACGTCAGCCGCGGCGGGGTCAAGCTGGAACACGCCCTGCGCGCCTTCGACCTGGTAAAGGCCGTGGAGGGCGTGGTGGCCGCCGACATCGGCGCCTCCACGGGGGGCTTCACCGACTGCCTCTTGCAGCACGGCGCCCGGCGGGTCTACGCCATCGACGTCGGCTATGGCCAACTGGCCTGGCGCCTCCGCCAGGACCCGCGGGTGGTGGTGATGGAACGGGTCAACGCCCGCCACCTGGCCCCGGCCGACCTCCCCGAGCCGGTCCAGCTGGTCACCATCGACGTCTCCTTCATCTCCCTGCGCCTGATCCTGCCCGCCGCCCGGGGGATCCTGGTGCCCGGCGGGGGTGTGATCGCCCTGATCAAGCCCCAGTTCGAGGCCGGTCCGGCCGATGTCGGCAAGGGCGGCATCGTCCGGGACCCGGCGGTGCACCGGCGGGTGCTGGAAGAGGTCACGGCGGCGGCGGAGGCCTTGGGCTTCGGCCTTTTGGGGCTCACCGCCTCGCCGATCCGCGGGGCCGACGGCAACCGGGAGTTTTTGGCCCTCTGGCGCGGCCCGGGCACCCCGGCGGGCGCCACCTTGGCGGCCGTTCTGGCGGGGCGGCCCCTTCTGGCCGGGGACCCGCGCCGGCAGTGCATCGATGCCCTGGCCGGCCGCAGCGCATCAACGCCTTGACGGGAGGGAGGCAGCCCCCGGGCCGGCCGCGGGTTCCGGTGGAACAGGCCACGGAACCCCCTTTGGCACAGGCCCGCCCCAGGCCGGGCTGCCGGGACCGGCCGGCGGTCCCCGGAGGCCACGTGCCGCCGGTTCCTACGGCGGGAGCTTCGGCGCCAGGGGAGAACCCCCGCTTGGGGTGGGCGGCGAGAGGACCCGGGCCGCCCCAAAGCAAAGATGTCCCCGGCGACCGGTGCCGCCGCCTGCGGGGCCGCGGCACCGGCCATGGCGAAGGACCGCCAGGGGAGAGGCCGTGCCGGCCGGTACGGCGGCCCGGCACGGCGGCCAGGAGGTGGGGCAGGGTGGCATTCGATCTGCAGGGGATCTGGGCGCCGCTGGTGACGCCCTTCACCGCCGACGAGGCGGTCGACCTGGAGGCGCTGGCCTTCAACGTCCAGCTGTACGGCCAGACGCCCCTCACGGGGTACGTGGCCCTGGGGACCACCGGCGAGTTCGTGCACCTGACCGACGAGGAGCGGGGCCAGGTCATCGAGACCGTGGTGCGGGCCGCCCGGGCCGACGACCGGCCGGTAATCGCCGGCGTCGGCGGCCATGCGACCCGGGTGGCGGTGGAACAGGCCCGGCGGGCCGCCGAGGCGGGCGCGGTGGCCCTGCTGGTCTGGCCGCCGTTCTACTACAAGGCGAAGATCGATCGGGACGCCCTGATCGACTATTTCACGGCCGTGGCCGACGGCTCGCCGGTGCCGGTCATCCTCTACCACATCCCCCAGAACACCGGCGTGAACCTGTCCCCGGCGGTGGTGGCTGAGCTGGCGGGACACCCCAACATCGTCGGCATCAAGGACAGCACCGGCCAGCCGGCCCAGACCATCGCCTTCCTGCGGGAGGCCGGGCCCGGGTTCCGGGTGATGGTGGGGTCGACCACCGCCTTGCTGGCCGGCCTGGCCGCCGGTGCGGCGGGCGGCATCCTGGCCACGGCCAACATCGCGCCCTACGAGTGCTGCGAGGTCTACGACCACGCCCGGGCGGGGCGGTGGGCGGACGCCGCGGAGGCGTACCGGCGGGTGGCGGCGGTGGACGAGGTGGTGGCCCGCATGGGCCTGGGCGCCCTCAAGGCCGTGCTGGAGATGCTGGGCTACCGCGGCGGCTACCCCCGCCGGCCCTTGACCCGGCCCGA
>DATCLH010000007.1:0-4612 GCA_036564035.1 Thermaerobacter sp. | reverse complement strand
CCACGTGGCTGACCAGCAGGCCCGCCTGCACCAGCCGCGCGTTGATATGGGCCAGCGTCACGGGACCGCCGGCGAAGTCGACGATCAGTTCGAGCACCCCCGGACCGAAGCCGGCTCCGGCCGCCTTCGGCCCGCCGCCCGCATCCGCCTCACCGGCCGCCCGACCCCAACCCGCGTCGCCCACTCCCGGCTCCACCCCGGCGGCTCTCGGACCCGACGCGGCACCCGCCTCGCCCGTTCCCGGCGGGCCGCCGGCATCACCCCGCTCCGCTTCGGCGGCCGCTGCGCCGATCTCCACGTGGGTCACCGCGGGCAGGGTCGCCAGCGCCTGCCGCGCCCGGGCCGCCACGGCGCCGGGTTCATCCTGCGGTGGAACCACCAGGTGCACCCGGGCCGAGCGGCGGCGGACCGCCGCCAGCACCTCCGCCATGGTGCCCGACACCAGCAGCCGGCCGCGGTGGAGGATCCCCACGTGGGTGCAGAAGTCCGCCAGCTCGCTGAGGATGTGGGAGCTGACCACCAGGGTCTTCCCCATGGCCGCCAGCTCCCGGATCAGCTCGCGGAACTCGATGCGGGCCGCGGGGTCGAGCCCGCTGGCCGGTTCGTCCAGGAGGAGGACCTGGGGGTCGTGGATCAGCGCCCGGGCCAGGCCGAGGCGCTGCTTCATCCCCCGGGACAGGTGGTTGACCATCTCGCCCGCCTTGTCCGCCAGGTCGACCAGTTCCAGCAGGGCATCCCGCCGGCGCCGGGCGGCGGGTCCCCGCAGCCCGTAACAGGCGGCGTAGAAGTCCAGGTACTCGGTGACGGTCAGGTCGTCGTACACGCCGAAGAAGTCCGGCATGTAGCCGATGACGCCGGGCAGGCCGTCCCGCTGGCGGGCGACGTCGAGCCCGCAGACCCGGGCCTCGCCGCCCGAGGGCTCCAGCAACCCGGCCAGGATGCGCAGGCAGGTGGTCTTGCCGGCGCCGTTGGGCCCGATGAACCCGTAGACGGCGCCCCGCGGCACCACCATGTCGATGCCGGCCAGGGCCCGCACCCGCCCGAAGGTGCGCTGCAGGTTCCGGGTGACGATGGCGGGCTCGGCACCGGTTCCGGCGGCGGGGGTCGTGGCGCTCACGGGCTCACCTCCAGGACGAACTGCGGCAGGGTCAAGGTCATCTCGCCGTCCTCGGGCGACCGGAACCGCACCAGCAGCCGCCCGCCCGGCGGGAGGAACCGCCGCAGGGCCTCACCCTCCACCTGCAGGCGCTGCGGCTGGACGGACACGCCGGCCGCCACCCAGTCCGGTGCCGCGCCGGCCACCGTCCACGCGCTCGGATCCTTCACGGGAACCCAGCGGCCGGAGGCGAAGTCGTAGAGCTCGATGGCGGCGCCCAGGGCCGGGGGGCTGGGGGCGGGCTGCCGCGCATCGAGGCGGATGACCAGCCGCCGGGCACCGGGCACCACGGCTTCCGGCGGCCGCCACTCCACGACCACCTGGGCGTCGCGGAGAACCATGACGTCCGGTCCCGGCATGTCGACCGCGCTGGCCCGGATCATCCCGGCGGCCGCGGGCCACAGGGCATTGCTCACCGTGGCGGGGACGAACCCGGCCGGCGGCACCCCGGCGGCCGCTCCCTGATCCAACCCCGGGGCCTGCACCGGCGCCAGCACCAGCGTGTAGCCGTGGGGATCCCACCGGGACGGGGGCACGACCGGCCCGTCCGGGCCGCCGCCGGCTGCATCCACCAGGACGGGCGATCCCTTGATCTCGGCGACGAGGAAGGGACCTCCCGAGACGCCCTGGAGCAGGTAGGACACCGAACCCTGCAAGCGGGCGCGCTGGCGCGCTTCCCAGGCGCCGTCGTCACCCCCCACGGTCCCGGGGTAGCCTGCGGCGGGGCCTCCCCCGCCGGTTCCGAAGATCCCGAATCCCGTGAAGGAGGGGCCCAGGGCCGCCTGGTGGGCCACCCGAACCACCGCTTCCCCTTGCTCGCCGGGCGCCAGGTTGCCGAACTGGTGAAGGCGATTGCCGCCCAGGAACAGGGTCACGCCGGTGAGGGGTACGTCCAGGCCGTTGGTGACCCGGATGCGCCAGCGGTCTGGGCCTGCGGGTGCCCAGCGGGCGGTCAGGCCCTCAGCCCCAGACCCCGCCACGGCCAGGTCCAGCTGGACGGCCACGGGAATCACGTGGCCCGCCCCCGCCGCCGGCCAGGTCACCTCCAGCCCCCGGGCCGACGGCTCGGCCACCATGATGGGATCCTCCACCGGCCGCTGGAACGGGCCGGCCCAGGTGTCGGGGCGCATCATGGGCGAGACCTGGCTTCCTGCCCGCAGGGTGACCGATGCCGGCCGGCCCGGACGGTAAGCGGCCACCAACCCGGACCAGACCCCCTGGCGGCCGGCTTCATCCAGCAGGAGGAACCCGGCGGCCGCCCGGGGCGTGCCCCGGGCCGCCAGGGCACCGCTGGCATAGGAGCCGGCGATGACCAGGACGGCCAGGACGGGCACCACCACCCACGCCCAGGGCCGCCGCTTGCGCCGCCCCAGCCACCCGAAGGTCACGGGGCCGATGAGCAGGAGGTAGGCGGCGGTGCCCGCCATCAGCATCCCGGGCGACGGGAACTGTAACCCCGGCAGGTCGCGCGCCGCATTCTGCAGCGCATCCAGACCGGGCCAGTAGGAGTTGGGCGTGTAGAGTCCCGTCAGCAGCGGCTGGAAGAGCGACCGGGGCCCACCGGAATCAAGGGGCGTCGACATGAAGACGGGGCCGGACCGGTTCGGCCCGCTCGGGGCCCGGAAGCCGCTGCCGAGGTGCATCACCACGGCATCGGCCCGGCGGGTCACGCCGGCAACCAGATCGGTGCCCAGCCACCCGGCCAGGGCGGCCGGGGTGCCCGCCCAGCTCAGCCACGGCTCGGCATCCAGCCGGGTCGACCAGGCATAGACGCGGCCCAGGCCCACATGGGCGATGTACCCCACGGGGATGGCCCCGTTCGGGCCTGGAGCCAGGGTCAGCCGGCCCGCGGCGGGACTGGAAACCCGATCCTGACCCTGCGATCCCCCATCCCCGGAGGCCGCGCCGTCCATGGGCAAGGGCCGGAGAATGGCGGCGATGGTGGCAGGTGCTGCCGATGAACCGCCGTCACCTGCCGCGTTACCCCCACCCGGCGAGTTGCCGCCGTCCGGCGCGGGACGGCCCCCCGGTGACGGGCCGCCATCGGGCGCGTTGCCCCCGGTCCCTACGGGCGGGACGTCGGGCGCCACCAGCCGAGCCCAGGTGAGCGCACCGTCGAACTGCCGGACGGGCACGCTGCCCGTCACTTCCCAGGGGAATAGATCCGGGCCCAGGGCCGCAGCCAGGTGGCTGGCGTCCGGGCCCGTTCCGAGCAAGAGGGTCCCGCCCAGTTTCACCCACAGCCGCAGCGCATCGCGCTGGTCCCCGTCCAGCTGCCGGAGGGCCGCGGCCCCGTCGATGACCACCAGGTCGAAGTTGGCCCAGCCCGCGGCGGTGCGGGGGGCCAGGTGCGGATCGATGCGCTCGGGGATCACGAGCTCCCCACGGGGTGCGGGAACGGCGGCCAGGTAAGGAATGTCCCGGGTGGCCAGCACCCCCACCAGGACGTCGGTGGGCCTGCCGGTGCCGATGGGGATGCGGGCCCAGGCCACGGCGCGGCCGTCTTCATCCAGCAGGCGAGCCTCCAGGCTGATCAGCTGGCCTTGCCGGCTTGCCACCGGGACGGGCAGCACCAACGTGCGGCTGGCGCCGGCAGGCACTTCCACCGGGTACCGCCAACGGGCCACGTCCATCATGGAGGAACCGGCCTGCCCCGGCGGCGTCACCGCCGGCGACCCGGTGATGCCGGGTCTGACGGGCGTGACCCCTACGATCTCCACGGTGCCGCGGAACGTGCCGGGACCCGGGTGGGTGATGGTCGCTTGCGCCGGCACCCAGGGACCGCCCGCCGGCTGGCGCCCGTAGCCTGCCACCACCTCCAGGCGAGGACCGGCGGTGCCTTGCGCGGGCGGTGCAGCCGCTTCCACCCGCTGCGAGGCGAGTCGGGTCGCTGCAGCCGTTAGGGGGCTGGGTGCTGCCGGCTCCAGGTGCTGTACGCCGGGTCGAATCGCTGCAGCCGTTGGGGGGTTGGGTGCAGGCACTTCCAGCCGCGCGCCGTGTGGGGTCCCTCTAGCCCCTAGGACGCCGGGTTGGGCTGCTTCAGCGCCCGGGGTCCCTGGTACAGCCCCTTGCTCCCGCGACATGGCGCGGTCGCCCGGGTGCAGCTCCGGTACCGGTGGCGCCGGGATCAGGGTGGACCCGAGGCTGAGGATGAGCCCCGCGGCCAGGAGGAACGTCGCCCGCCGGAATCCACGCAAGCGTCGATGGCGAGCTGGTTGATACCCCGGTAGGCGGTCGGCCTCGGGCGGGCGCAGACGGGCAAGGCTGCGCCCCCGACCCCTACGACCGTGGCCCATGCGGCCGTGACCCGGATGCTGTCCTTCCAGCAGGTTCACCGCCTCCCATCCCGCGTGTGGCCTATCAGGGGCGCCGCTAGAGTCCCAGGTGGTGGTGGAAAAGTTCGCGGCCGGACCGGCCGGCCCTGGTGACCCTTGACAAAAGAGGTCACCGGTGGCT
>DATCLH010000006.1:0-4468 GCA_036564035.1 Thermaerobacter sp. | reverse complement strand
CTTGCCGGGATGGAACCGCGTCCCGCGCTGCCGCACCAGGATGGTGCCGGCGCGCACGACCTGCCCCTCGTACCGCTTGACGCCCAGGTACTTGGGGTTGCTGTCGCGACCGTTGCGGGTGCTGCCGCCGCCCTTCTTGTGGGCGAACAGCTGCAGGTTGATCCGGCGCATGGAGCTCACCTCCCTCCGGTCGTCCGTTCCTCCACGCGCACGTAATCGTCGTAGTCGCCGGCGATGGCCTGGATCCCCACCCGCGCCGTCTCCAGGATCGCCTGGGCGGCGCGCTCCACCTCAGGCGGCACCGCCGCGGGCAGCTGGCACACCAGCCGCCCCTCCTCGTCCAGCTCCACCTCGGGCACCAGGTTCAGAACCTCTTCCAGGCCCAGGATCGCCGCTTGCCCCAGGGCCGAGACGGCGGCGCAGACGATGTCCTCCCCGCGCTCGGCGAACCCGGCGTGGCCGGTGATCTCGAAACGGGTGATGGCGCCCCGGCCATCGCGGAAGAACACGGCCCGGATCACGGCTCACGCCTCGATGCGGTCGATCTTCACCCGGGTGAAGGCCTGGCGGTGACCCCGCTTGCGCCGGTAGTTCACCTTGGGCCGGTACTTGAAGACGATGATCTTGCGGTCCCGGCCGTGGCCCAGCACGTGGCCCGTGACGCGGGCCCCCTCGACCACCGGGGTCCCGATGCGGAACTCGTCACCCTGCTTGACCGCCAGCACCCGGTCGAAGACCACCGTCTCGTTCTCGCCTGCGGGCAGCTTATCCAGGCGCAGCACGTCGCCTTCCTGCACCCGGTACTGCTTGCCCCCCGTCTCGATGATGGCGTACATGGCGTCACCCCGCCTCCACCTGGCTGCGTTGGCTATCTCGCGAACTCCCAGCCGGCGGTTCACGGGGTGCGCCCCCGCGGCGCCGGCCGGCCGGCGTGGCCGGAAATTTGGCCGGAAAAGGGCAGAAAAAGGGGCCCCCGCGCAGCCGGGGCCTTCACAGCGCTAGTATTCTAGTCGCCCGGGGCCAGGGGTGTCAAGGCAAGCGGGGCCCTTCGGTGCGCGCGGCGCTCAGGAGACCACCTTTGCCCTGGCATAGGTGCGGTAGGCGCGGGTGATCTCCACCACCACCCGCTGGCCCACCCGGTTCCCGGCGCCCTGGATGTCGATCACGTACCCCTCCAGGCGCGCGATGCCGTCGGCCTGGTTGGTGGCGTGGCGCTCCTCCACCTCCAGCTCGAGCCGCTGGCCCGGATGAACCGGCAGGGCCTGCCGCTCCACCTCCGCCCGGCTCCCCAGGGCGACCAGGTGCATGGCCTCCAGGTGAACGTCCTCCCGGCCCCGGATGAAGACGCTGCGCCCCGTCTCCCGCTCCAGCTCCCGCAGGTTCGCCCCGCCGGGGCCGATCAGCAGGGACGCCACCGAGGGGTGGACCTCCACCAGGATGGCCTCGCTGGGGGAGTGGCGCAGGATGCGCTTGATCTCCCGGCGCACCCGGCGCGCCGCGCTCTCCTCGCTGAGGACCCGGCCGCGGCCCTCGCAGTAGGGGCACTCCCGGGTCAGCTGCTCCAGCAGGCTGCGCCGGCCCTTCTTGCGGGTCATCTCCACCAGCCCGAGGGCGGTGATGCCCAGCACCGTGGCCTTGGTGTGGTCCCGGGCCAGGTGCCGCTCCAGCTCCTGGACCACCCGCTGGCGGTGGGCCGGTTCGTCCATGTCGATGAAGTCGATGACGATGATGCCGCCGATGTCCCGCAGGCGGAGCTGGCGCGCGATCTCGGCCGCAGCCTCCATGTTGGTGCGGAAGACGGTGTCCGCCAGGTTCTTCGACCCGACGAACTTGCCGGTGTTGACGTCGATGGCCGTCAGGGCCTCGGTCTGGTCGATCACCAGGTAGCCGCCGCTCTTGAGCCAGACCCGGCGTTTGAGGGCCCGCTCAATCTCCTCGTTGATGCCGAATTGCTCGAACAGGCCGGCCTCACGGCTCTGGTAGAGCTGCACCCGGTCCCGCAGGGGGATGGCGAAGGTGGCCATCAGGTCCAGGATCCGCCGGTACTCGGCGGGATCGTCGATCAGGACCCGGTCGACCTCCGGCGTCAGCATGTCCCGGACCACGCGAAAGACCAGCCCCAGGTCCCGGTAGAGCAATACCGGCGCCCGCTGGCGCCGCGCCCGCTGCTGGATGTCGGCCCACAGGCGGGTGAGGTACTCCACGTCCCCGCGCAGCTCCGCCTCGCTGCGGCCCTCCGCCGCCGTGCGGACGATCAGGCCCGCGCCGGGCGGCTGCAGGGCCTGGGCCAGCTGCTTGAGCCGCTGGCGCTCCTTCTCGTCGTGGATGCGGCGGGAGACCCCGACGTAGTCGACACCCGGCATCAGCACCAGCAGCCGGCCGGGCAGGGTGAGGTGGCGCGTCACCCGCGCGCCCTTGGTCCCGGTGGGCTCTTTGGTGATCTGGACGATGATCTCCTGGCCGGGGTGGAGGATGTCGGTGATGGCGGCCTGGCGGAGGTCGTCGGGCAGCTCGTCGTCGTCGGCCTCGTCGCCGCGGGGGATGGCGTCGGCCACGTAGAGGAAGGCGTTGCGTTCCAGACCGATGTTGACGAAGGCGGCCTGCATGCCGGGCAGGACGTTCTCCACCCGCCCCTTGTAGACGTTCCCCACGACCCGCTGGGTCGACGGCCGCTCGTGGTAGACCTCGACCAGCCGGTCGTCTTCCAGCACGGCGACCCGTGTCTCGTCGGGTTCCACCGTGACCAGGATGGACTTGTTCATGAAAAACCACTCCAAACTTGTAGATAAGCTCAGTTTAATCCATCGGCGGGCCGTCATCCACGCCGCCCCGGAGCACCGCCCCGGCGCGCCGCCCCGCGGGCCCGCTGGCCGCCGCGCCACCGTACGCCCTGGCGCGCTGCTATGGAGAAATATGGCGGGCACCGGCTCCGGCAATGCGACGGGAAAGGCGGGTGGTCACGACAGAACTCGATGGCGGCGACATGGGGCGACAGCAAGGGAGGACCGTACCGGATCTCGGGGTCCTGTGCGAGGCGGCCCACGCGACACGGGGCGACAGCAAGCGAGGACCCCCTTGCGGGACGGCGCCCCCGAGGAACCCGTGCGGGACGGCACTCCGGCCGCCCATGGACCGGCCCCGGCCGGGGCATCAGGGACGCCACTCCAGGAGGTCGCGCACCGGGGCATCCAGACCCAATTGCAGGATGCCGCGCAGGAGCAGGCCCTCGTCCACCTCGCCCAGGGTGCGCTGCTGGCCGTCGACCACCACGATCTCGTGGTAGCTGCCCGGGCGCAGGGCCTCGGCCACCTGGCGCAGGCTGGTGGTCTCCAGGGCGATCAGGCGGTGGACGGGCAGGAGCCCCACCCGCCGCAGCCGTCCCCGTTTGGTCCACAGGCCGCGCAGGGCGGTGACGCCGACCCACTGCTCCTCCCGCGCGGTGCCGACCCAGATGGTCACCGAGGCCGCCAGCAGGTGGGGCGCCAGCACCTGCCAGTAGAAGGCCAGGGCCGTGGCCGCCGCCAGGGCGACCGCCACCCCGCGCCCCAGCCGGCCCAGGGTCATCACCGCCTGGCGCGGGCCGCGGGTCCGCTTCAAGAAGGCCAGCAGGATGCGGCCACCGTCCAGCGGCAGGGCGGGCAGCAGGTTGAACAGGGCCATGGTCAGGTTGGCCGCCTGGAAGGGAGCCACCCAGGGTCCCTGGAGCCAGCCGGCCTGGTGCAGGGCGATGCTGCCGGCCAGCAGCAGCAGGTTGTTCAGCGGCCCGGCCAGGGCCACCACGGCTTCGACCAGGGGTTCCCGCCGGCCCGGTCCCCGGATGTCGGCCACGGCGCCGTAGGGCAGGAACTCCAGGCGGGCGATCTCCAGGCCACAAAGCCGGGCGGCGATCAGGTGGGCCAGCTCGTGGGTCGCCAGGACGGCCAGCAGCAGGAGCAACTGCCCGGGCAAGCCCAGGACCGCCGCCAGGGCCACCAGGACCAAAAGCAGCGGGTGGACGAACACGGCCACGCCCAGGAAGCTGCCCAGGTGCAGGGGCCCTCGCCTCCTCGCGTCCGGCGCCGGGCGGGTCACGAACCCCAAGCCTGCTCCCGGCCCACGCCCGGTGGCGGGCGGCGCGGTGCAGCCAACGCCGCGCCGGGCCAGCGACGCCGGTCCGCGGCGCCCGGGTGATCGCCCCTGGCCGGGTCCTTTAACTGCCGCCCCCGGCCGGCAGGTGGAGCTCCGGGTCGACCGCCTGCCCCCGCTGGCGCATCTCGAAGTGCAGGTGGGGACCGGCGCCCTCCCCCTCGGCGGCCACGGCCGCCAGGACCTGGCCGGCCGCCACGGCGTCCCGGTCCCGGACCACCACGTGATCCACCACGGCGTAGCGGGTCACCCACCCGCCGCCGTGGTCGACCTCCACCATCCACCCGAGCCCGGCCCGGTCGTACCACACCCGGGTGACGACCCCGGCCGCCGCCGCCCGCAC
>DATCLH010000005.1:0-3390 GCA_036564035.1 Thermaerobacter sp. | reverse complement strand
GTCAACTTCTCCGGCCAGCTCTACCAGGTCGTGGCCTACGGCGTCGACCCCGAGACCGAGCGGATCGACTACGACCAGGTGGCCCGGCTGGCCCGGGAGCACCGGCCCAAGCTGATCGTGGTGGGCGCCTCCGCCTATCCCCGGGTCATCGACTTCGCCCGCTTCCGCGCCATCGCCGACGAGGTGGGGGCCAAGGTGATGGTCGACATGGCCCACATCGCCGGTCTCGTCGCCGGAGGCGAGCACCCCAACCCGGTGCCCCACGCCGAGTTCGTCACCTCGACGACCCACAAGACCCTGCGCGGGCCGCGGGGCGGGTTCGTCCTGTGCCGGGAGGCCGAGGCCAAGGCCCTGGACAAGGCGGTCTTCCCGGGCATGCAGGGCGGGCCCCTGATGCACGTCATCGCCGCCAAGGCCGTCTGCTTCCACGAGGCCGCCCAGCCGGCCTTCCGCCAGTACGCCCGGCAGGTGGTGGCCAACGCCCGGGCCCTGGCGGAGACCCTGGCCGCCGAAGGCCTGCGCCTGGTCAGCGGCGGCACCGACAACCACCTGATGCTGGTCGACCTGCGGCCCCTGGGCGTGACGGGCCGGGAGGCCGAGCAGGTGCTGGAGCGGGTCGGCATCACGGTGAACAAGAACGCGATCCCCTTCGATCCCCAGCCGCCCATGGTGACCAGCGGCATCCGCCTGGGCACGCCGGCTCTGACCACCCGGGGGATGAAGGAGACGGAGATGAAGGCCATCGGGCAGCTGATCGCCGCCGCCCTGCGCCACCGGGACGAACCGGCCGAGCTGGAGCGCATCGCGGGCCGGGTCCGGGAACTGTCGGCCGCCTTCCCCCATCCCTCGGGGGCGACGGCGACGGAACCGCCGGCCGGGGCGTGAGCGCCGCCCGGCCCAACGGCCGGGGGCGATCCCGATCCCGGTGTGGGAACCCCATCACGAGGTGGGACAAGGGAGGGACACGGTGGAGCCACGAGGGACGCCCGGGCGGGTCGACGTCCACAGCCACCTGCTGCCGGGCCTGGACGACGGCGCCGCGGGCTGGGACGAGTCCCTGGCCCTGGCCCGGGAGGCGGTGGCCGACGGCACCGCCGAGATCATCGTCACGCCCCACATCTACCCTGAGGTCTACGACAACGACCCCCGGACGATCCGGGCCCTGACCGCCGAGTTCCAGCGCCGGCTGGAGGCGGCGGCCCTGCCCCTGCGCGTGCGGCCGGGCAGCGAGGTGTTCCTCCTGCCCGACACCGCCCGGCGCTGGCTGCGGGGCGAGGTGGTCCCCCTGGGTGGGGAGGGGCCCTACGTCCTGGTGGAGTGGAACATGCTCGCCCTGCCGCCCTACGTGGAGGGGGTGCTCTTCGACCTCCAGGCGGCGGGGGCCGTGCCCGTGATCGCCCACCCCGAGCGCTACCTGCCGGTGCAGCGGCGCCCGGAGTGGCTGATCCCCCTGGTGGAGCGGGGGGTGTGGCTGCAGATCACGGCGTCCAGCCTGCTGCGGCCGCGCAAGGACCCGGCGCGCCGGGTGGTGGAGTGGCTGGTGCGCCGCGGCATGGTCCACCTGATCGGATCCGACGCCCACAACAACCAGCGGCCGCCCCGGCTGCACGAGGCCTACCGGGTGCTGGAGCGCCTGCCCGGCGGCACCGAGACCCTGGCGGTGGTGGAACAGGCTACGGCCGCGGTGCGGTCGGGCCAGCGGGTCGGCCTGCCCCGCCCGGCCGCCCCCCGGCGCCGGCGCTTCTGGCTGTAGCGCGCCCAAGGCGCCGTTCGGGGGACAGCCCTACAGGGCCGCCGGCTGCTCCCGGACCTCCAGGATGCGGTTCCCCTCGCCCAGGATCACCACCCGGCCCCGGAAGGTGGGGATCTCCGCCGGCTCCAGCTGCGCGTAGGCGATGACGATCACCTGGTCGCCGGGTTGAACCAGCCGGGCGGCGCCGCCGTTGGCGCCGAGGACGCCGGAACCGGCGGGGCCGGGGATCACGTAGGTCTCGAAGCGGGCCCCGGTGGTCACGTTGATCACCTGGACGAGCTCGCCCGGCAGGATGTCCGCCGCGGCCAGCAGGTCCCGGTCCACCGTCAGGCTGCCCACGTAGTGCAGGTTGGCCTCGGTGATGGTGCCGCGGTGCAGCTTGGCGCGCATGAAGGTGCGGAGCACGATGGGCCCTCCTTGCCTCGTCCCTGGCCTTGCCGGCCGGGACCAGGTGAACCGCCCGGCCCAAGGTCCCGGCCGGCGGCCCACCAGGGCTACACTGTAGCAAAAGGAGAGGCAGGCGGCACGGCACCGCCCTTCCGGTCGGCAGGTTCGTCAGGCGGGCGGTTCGCCCGGCGGGCGGCGTCGCGGCCGCGGGGCCACCGAGCCGAGAACCGGGCCGAACAGGGAGTCGAAAAGGGAAAGGGAAAGGAGCCGATCATCCCCGTGGGCTACTGGCTGGTCAAGACCGAACCGTCGGTGTACAGCTACGCCGACCTGGAGCGTGAGGGGACGGACTACTGGGACGGGGTGCGCAACAACCTGGCCCAGAAGCACATGAAGGCCATGCAGCCCGGCGACCTGGTCCTGGTGTACCACACGGGCAGCGAAAAGCAGGCGGTCGGGGTCGCCGAGGTGGTGCGCGGCGCCTACCCGGACCCCACCGACCCGACGGGGCGCTGGGTGGCCGTCGACCTCAAGGCCCGGCTGCGCCTGCCGCGCCCGGTGACCCTGGTGGAGATCAAGGCGGACCCGGCCTTTCGGGACTGGGAACTGGTGCGCAACGCCCGCCTTTCGGTGATGCCCGTGCCCGAACCCCTGTGGGAACGGATCATGCGGATGGCAGGGCTTGGGGCCGTGTAAGGGCCGGGTCCGCTCCGGTCGCCGGGGCGCGGGAGGGCGCGCCGGGGGCGGTGACGGCCGGTTCGTCCGGCTCGTAGGCCTCCAGCCACTCGATGACCTGGCGGGTGATCTGGCTCGGCGTGGACGAACCGGCCGTCACCCCGACCCGCCGGGCCCCCCGGAGCCAGGCGGGGTCGATCTGCTCCACGCTGTCGACCAGGTAGGCCGGCTTGCCCGCGATCTCCCGCACCACCTGGACCAGCCGGTTCGAGTTGTTGCTGCGCCGGTCGCCCACCACGATGACCACGTCGGCGTCCCGCGCCTGGCGGACCGCCGCCTCCTGGCGCAGCTGGGTGGCCAGGCAGATCTCGTTGTGGACCTCGGCGTGGGGGAACCGCTCCAGCACCGCCCGGATCAGCGCCTCGGTGTCCCATTTGCTCAAGGTGGTCTGGGTCACCACGGCCACCCGCGGCGTCGTGGCCGGGTCCAGGGGGATGGTGTCCAGGTCGTCGGCCGTCTCGATCAGGTGGACGTGGCCGGGCGCCTCACCCATGGCGCCTTCGGGCTCCGGGTGG
>DATCLH010000004.1:0-3684 GCA_036564035.1 Thermaerobacter sp. | reverse complement strand
ATGGCCGGAATTTCGGAGTTCAGCACGGTGCTCCAGAGCACATGGTCGGGCATCAGGGCGGTGAGGGCTGCCGCGGCCAGCCCGGCACTCGTACCAAAAAGGCGCCGGGTGAACCAGTAGGTTGCAGCCACGATGGCGGTGCTCATAAGAACCTGAACCAGTACGGCGTACCACCAGTGGGGGCCAAACAGCCGGATCACCAGGCTGAGGAGAAGGGGGTATCCGATGGGACGAAAGGCGCTGGGAACGCCGCCGATGACGTAGCCCCGCCCTTCGGCCAGGCCCATGGCGATGTCCCAGTAGATCTTGAAATCGGAGGTGGGTACGGGGCGCAGGTACCATGCTGTGGCATAGCGCACCACCAGGGCAAGCAGGAGGATGGCAAAAAGAACGCCCAGAGACGTCCACCGGCGCTGTTGCGCTGGGCCTTCCAACCCTTGATCTCCCTCACAGAAATGGTTTGGTATAACCATACTAACCCAACAATAACAACCATCCAAGGCATTGAGTGTCCAAACAAAAGGCCTCTGCCGAGGCAATACGCAACATGGTAGGCCGCAGGCCACAGGGCCCGCGTTGCCGTGGGCCGCGGTGGCAGGTCTTGACTGACTGGTAACTCATCAGTTACCTTTGCACCATGGATCTCGATCGCAAGTTCGCGGCCCTGGCGGATCCGACGCGGCGCCACATCATCATGGTGCTCCGGTCGGGGCCCAAGGACGTGGTCACCCTGGCCCGGCCGCTGCCCATCAGCCGGCCGGCGGTGTCCAAGCACCTGGCCGTCCTCACGGCTGCGGGTTTGGTCGAGGTTGAAAAGTCGGGGCGGCGGAGGCTGTACCGGTTGCGCCGGAAAGGGTTCGAGGAGGTACGGGACTGGCTGGACCAGGTGGCCAGAGCCTGGGACGTTGCCCTTGAGCGCTTTCGCCGCCACGTCGAGGGGGACGGTGAAGGATGATTCGACGCAGCGTCGTCGTCCGCGGGCCCGTGGAGGCCGTCTTTACCCGGTTTACGGCTGGCATCGGCCAGTGGTGGCCGCTGGATCAGTTCTCCTACGGCGGCGACCGCAGCGCCGATCTGGTCCTGGAGGGCCGGGCCGGCGGCCGCTTCTACGAGCGGTTCCGGGACGGCGAAGAGCACGAGATCGGCCGCGTTCTGGTCTACGAGCCGCCCTACCGGGTGGTGTTCACCTGGAACCAGGCGAACTGGGCGGGTCCGACCCAGGTGGAGGTCCGGTTCTTCCCCGAGGGCGACGCCACCCGGGTGGAACTGGAGCACCGGGGCTGGGACGAACTCGGCGAGGCGGGTGCAGCCACCCAGCGGGCCTTCGCGGGGGGCTGGGGCGTGATCCTTGACCGGTTCGCAAGCCGGGTTGAAGCCTGAGTTCGGCGCGTCCTCGGTGGGTCTCGCCCGGTTCTACCTGATCCCGGCGCGGCGGTCCTTGCGCTCTGACCCCTTGACCCGGCCCCGGCCAGGCCCTATAATCCCGCAAAAGCGTTCCCAGAGCCGGTTCGGCTTGAGGAATGCGTCATCCCGGCGTGCGCGATGACCGGAACGAGTAGGCCCCCAAGCCGGTGTCCAGAGACGGGAGGCCCTGGCTGAAAGCCCCCGCACCGGGCCGGGCCGAAAACCCTCCGGGAGCCGCCGGCGAAACCGCCCGGCCGGGCAGGCGGGGCGGGAGTAGCTGGGCGGGGCAGCCCCCCTTACGGGCACGGAGAGGATTCGCGGTGGCGGTGGCCGGTGGGTGTCGCCCATGCCCCCGCCGGGTCAGGCAGGGCACCGGGCGAAACGCCACGGGGCGCCGCCGCGGATCAATTAGGGTGGAACCGCGCGAGCACGGCCTCGCGTCCCTAACGGGGCGCGGGGCCGTTCGATTTTCCATGCCGGCATCCTTCCGTTTCGAGCTTCAGGGAGAGGGTGAAACGAGCGGTGTCTGGTCCCACTCGCCCTGACCGCCCCGGCCCGCCTCGCCAGGCTGGGGAGCCCGGGCCGGTCCTGCCCCGTCAGGGCATCATCGCCCGCTACCGCGACTGGCTGGCGGTACCCCCGGGGGCCGAGCCGCTTACCCTGGGAGAAGGCGACACGCCGCTGATCCGGGCGGACCGGCTGCTGGAGGAACTGCCTCGCGACCGGCGGCCGCCGGCCGTGTTCCTCAAGTTCGAAGGGGCCAACCCGACGGGATCCTTCAAGGATCGGGGCATGACCATGGCCCTGACCTGCGCCCGGGCCCGGGGCGCCCAGGCGGTGATCTGCGCCTCCACGGGCAACACGGCGGCGGCTGCGGCCGCCTACGCCGCCCGGGCGGGCATGGACTGCTGGCTGGTGCTTCCGGCGGGGGGCGTGGCGGCGGGCAAGGTGGGGCAGGCCGTGGCCTGCGGGGCGCGGATCCTGCCCGTGCGGGGCAGCTTTGACGACGCCCTGGCCGCCGTGCGGCAGGTGGTGGCCGAGCGGCCGGAACTGGTCCTGGTCAACTCCCTCAACCCCGACCGCCTGGAGGGCCAGAAGACGGCGGCCTTCGAGGTGGCCGACCAGCTGGCCGCCCTGGGCCTGGACGAACCGGCGGCCGTGTTCCTCCCCGTGGGCAACGGCGGCAACATCACCGCCTACCACATGGGCTTCCGCGCCTACGCGGCGGCGGGCCGCCTGGGGCGGGTACCCCGGCTGTACGGGGTGCAGGCGGAGGGGGCGGCGCCCCTGGTCCGGGGCCGGCCGGTCGACCGGCCGCAGACGCTGGCGTCGGCCATCCGTATCGGCCGGCCCGTGTACGGGGAGAAGGCCCTGGCGGCGGTGCGGGATACCGGGGGCCGGGTTCTGGCGGTCAGCGACGAGGAGATCCTCGCCGCCCAGCGGCTCCTGGCCCGGCTGGAAGGCGTCTTCGCCGAGCCGGCCTCGGCGGCTTCGGTGGCGGGCCTTTTGAAGCTGGCCCGGGGGGACGAACCCGGCTGGGAGGTGCCCGAGGGGCCCGTGGTGTGCGTGCTGACGGGCCACGGCCTGAAGGACGTGGACACCGCCCTGCGGGCCGCCCGGGCGAGCGGGGGCGAGGGCGGCGACCTGGAAGCCTTGGAAGCCCTGGAAGCCCGGGCCCTGGATCCGGAGGCCGTCGTGCAGCACTTGCTTGCAACACCGGCGGGAGGTGGGTAGAGATGGGGAAGGGACGGCGACCGGCCCGGGAGGCGCCGGATGGGCCCATGGGCCTCTACCGCCGGAGGCCCGGTGGCAGGGGGGGTGCCAGCGAGGGCCGAAGGGGCGGTGCAAGGAGTGGCGCTAGGAGCACTGCAAGGGGTGCCGCCCCCGCCCATAGGGAGCGGGGCACCGCCCTCACCCGGTGCCCGGGGCCTGGAGAGACCCCGGGTGTGGTGACGGGCCGCGAGGCTGCGGCGCGCGCACCAGGCGACGGCAGCGGGCGGGCGGTGGCCTGGAGCCGGGTGCCAGCCACCAGCGCCAACCTGGGGCCGGGGTTCGACTGCCTGGGTCTGGCCCTTCAGGGCTGGGAGCTCAGGGCGTGGCTTGAGCCCTGGCCCGCCGAGCCGCGGCACTGGATCCACCCCGCCGGGGCCGTGCACTGGCACCTGGACGGCTGGGGCCTCCCGGCGGCACCGCCCGGGGAGGCGGGGGAAAACCTGGTGGTCCGGGCCGTGGTCGCCGCCTTCCACCGGGCGAGGCAAGCCCACCCTGCCGCTTGGCGGC
>DATCLH010000003.1:0-3734 GCA_036564035.1 Thermaerobacter sp. | reverse complement strand
CGCGCGCCCAGCTCGATGTAGCGCCGCGGGTTCTTCAGGTAGTCGACGATCTCCTTCAGTTCTTCCTTGACCTCTTCGTACCCGGCCACGTCGTCGAAGGTGATGCGCCGCTTCTCATCGGGCTGGTGGAGACGGGCCCGGCTCTTGGCGAACTGCATCACCCGGCTTCCCGTCCCCTGGGTCTGCTGCATGATGAAGAAGAAGGCGGCCACCACCAGGATGACGGGCAGCAGGGCGGTCAGCAGGTTCGTCCACCAGGGCGTCTCCTCGATGGGCCGGGTGTCCACCTCAACGCCCTTCTGCTGCCACTCCCGGATGGTGGGCCAGTCCAGGTCGGGGACGTTGGCGCGGAAGTGGGTGCCGTCCTTGAGCTGGCCCGTCACCGCCCGGTGACTCTCGTCATAGACGATTCGTTCCACCTGGCCCTGCTCGATCTTCTCCAGGAGCTCCCCCGTGGACAGCGATTGCACTTCGGTGGCGACCGGGGTCAGACGCTGGACGATGGCGATGGCGAAGAAGAGCAGGATGAGGTAGAACAACAGGTTCTTGAAGATGCGGTTTGGCTTCATCATGGCCCTCCTTGCGGCCGCTCAGGGCGCGGCCCGCAGGCCTGCCCCCGGCCGAGGCGGGATCAGGCCGGACCTCCACGGCATCCCGTCACGTCGATACGCCTCCTGATCTGCCGCAAAGGCGCCCTCATTATAACACGGCGCCCATGGCGCGGCTATGTCGCCGGCCCCGGCCCACCAGGCCCCTGGCCATCGGGCGGCGCTGCCCTCACGGGCCGCCGGGCGGCGCTACCGTCACAGGCCGCCGCGCGGCGATGCCGTCACGGGCCGCCGGCCGGCGCGGCCGTTACCTCCAGGCACACCACCCGCTCCTCCCCCGGACGCACCCGGCAACGCTCCCCCGCCCGCACGCCGACGAGCCAGAGGATCCCGTCCTGGCCGGCCACGACCCAGGGGGCCAGCCGCCCGCCCGTACCGGTGGCCGGGTCGACCAGGTCCAGGTCGCCGCGCCGCAGCGCCTCCCGGTACAGCCGATCCACGGACCGTCGCCCCCTCGCCCCCAGGGGCTGCATCGCCTCGCCCGGTTCCGGCCGGCGCAGCACCAGGCCGCCCCGGACCGCCTCCTCGGGGCAGAGGACCCGCGCCAGGAAGCGGGCCCCGCCGGCCGCTGCCGGGCGGCCAGGGCCGCGGCAGCCGCTGACCGCCGCCACGGCCCGGCGCCCGTCCTCCCCATCGAGCCGGCGGGCCCGCAGCCAGAGGCCGGGGCCCAGGGGCACGGTCCCCGGGATCGGCAGCGGCCGGGCCGGGAGGACGTCCCCCTCCCCGGGTCGGGGCACCGCCGGGGACCTGGCGGGGTGCGGCTCCAGCCACAGCCACGGGCCCCGGCGACAGGCCCGCCAGCCGCCCGGCAGGTCGACCCCGCCGCCGGTGGCCAGGGAACGCACCGCCTCGCAGTGGCTCCAGGGCAGGGGCCGCCCCGCCAGCCGGTGGTAAGCGGCCTGGAGGACGCGCCGCTGGTCGGCGGCGGCCAGGCGGGCCAGTTCCTCCGCGCGGCAGGCCCACCGGCGCCCCACCCGGTAACCCAAACGGGCCTCGAGCCGCCGGGTCCGCTGGCGCAACAGGGCGTCCTCGGCCGCCAGCACCGCCGCCACCCGCCCTACGGCCTCCACCACCCGGGGGTTGAACTCGGCCTGCAGCAGCGGCAGCAGCTGGTGGCGGATCCGGTTGCGCAGGAAGGCCGGATCCCGGTTGGTCGGGTCCTCCCGCCAGGGGAGCCGGCGGGCGGCCGCATAGGCCGCCAGGCGCGCCGGTTCCACCGCCAAGAGGGGGCGGATGAACCGGCCCCGCCGCGGCCGCATGCCCGCCAGCCCGCGGAGACCGGCGCCGGTCAAGAGGCGCATCAACACCGTCTCGGCCTGGTCGCCGGCGTGGTGGGCCAGGGCGATCCGGTGGGCGCCGAACTGGCGGGCCATGGCCGCCAGGGCCTGGTAGCGGGCGATGCGGGCCGCCTCCTCCGGCGACCGGGATCCGGGCCGGACTTGGACCCGCCGCGACAGGAAGGGCAGGCCCCGGGCCGCCGCCTGTTCCTCCACCCAGCGGGCGTCGGCCGCCGAGTCGGGGCGCAAGCCGTGGTCCACATGGGCGACCCCCAGGGCCGCCAGCCCCAGGCGCGGCCGCAAGCGGTCCAGGAGGTCCAGGAGGACCATGGAGTCGCGCCCGCCCGAGACGGCCACCAGGACCCGCTGGCCGGCCGCCACCAGCCGGTGCCGGGCGATGGCCTCGAGGACCTCGGCCTCCAGGTCCCGGACCGCCGCCGGGACCGGGGAGGCGGCGGAATGGGCATCCTGGGGTGGTGACGGCGTGTCCTTGGAGCGGCGCACGGGTTCCCTCCCTCCCGGCCGGCCCTCCCGGCCGGACCGGCGGCCTTCGGCCTTCCCGGGGCAGACCCGGGCCCGGGTAGGGCCCGGGCCTTTGAACATGGTAGGTCGTTTACCATTGATCATATCGGAGCGCCCGGATCGGAGAGCGCCCGCGCAGAAGAGCGCCGGTACGGCCGCCCGCGTAGAAGAGCGCCGGCGTAGAAGAGCGTCGGCGCGGCCGCCCGCCGCCGCGGCTTGCCGCGGCGTCCTGCCGACCGCGCCCGGGGAGGCGGCGTCCCACCACCCGGGACGCCGCGGGGGAGAGAGGGTATTGGGGTTGATGCTACCGCAGGCCGCCGGCGCCGGCCAGCGGCGCCAGCTGGGCTCGCGGTAAGAGTTTGCCGGTCACCACGGTCATGTCGTCAGGGGCCCGGTCGCCCGCCCGGCGCAGGGCCTCCTTGACGATCTGGGCCGCCACCCGCCGCGGGTCGTCGTCCTCCAACCCCGCCAGGTAGCCGCGGATCCAGGCGGTGGCGCCGTCGACGTCACCGAAGGCGGTCAGCACCCCGTCGGATACCAGGACGACCAGATCGCCCGGCTCCAGCACCCCGCCGTCCGCCTGGACGTCGCCGCCTTCCGCGTATCCCGCCGGCGGCACCGGGTGGGCGATCATCCGGACCTCCCGGGCCCGCCGGACGAAGCTGGGGGCTGCCCCGATCTTGACGAACTCCACCCGGCCCCGCTCCAGGTCGACCGCCGCCAGGTCGACGGTGGTATAGGTCTCCCGGTCCCGCAGGGCCAGGGCGGTGTTCAGCAGGCGCACGGCGGATGCGGCAGGCAGGCCCGCCTCCAAGAGGCGCTCCAGCACCTGCAAGGCCAGGCGCGATTCGTTGGCCGCCCGGCGGCCGGACCCCATGCCGTCGCTGATCACCAGCACCATGCGCCCGCCCTGGTCGAAGGAGCGGCAGAGGTACCCGTCGCCGGAGATCCAGCGCCCGTCCTTGGGCGTCCGGGCCACCCCCACCCGCATGCCGTACCGCCAGCCGGGCCGCCGGGGCCCAGCCGGGCGGGGCACGCCCTGGGCGGCCAGGGCGGCCAGCTCCCGCAGCTGCTGCGCCACCAGCCGGTGGTGCCGGTCCAGGCGCCGGCGCCAGCGCATCTCCAGCCGCAGACCGTCCAGGCCCTCGGCCAGGGACTGGCTGATGGCGGGCAGGCGCGGGCAGCGGGCCCGCAGGGGTGCGGGGACAGCCTCGGGCCGGAAGCCCGTTCCCCGCTCATGGGCAGCCAGCATGTCGAAGAAGGCCTGGTAGGTCTGGTTGAACTGGTCCTGCCAGCAGACCCGGGCCATGGGGCAGCGCAGGCAGTG
>DATCLH010000002.1:0-1582 GCA_036564035.1 Thermaerobacter sp. | reverse complement strand
CCCCACCTCGTGGGCCGCCACCCCCTGGGCCGCCACCGTCGAGCCGTAGTAGACGCCCTCGGACAGGCGCACCACCTTGGTGCGGGGATCGTAGTGGTCCGTCAGCCGCCCGCCGATGGGCTCGACCCGCACGTCGTCGATGCCCGCCTGCCGCAGCATCTGCCGGGCCACGTCGGCCCCCGTCAGGCCGTTGGCGGCCCGGACCTGAGAGTAAGTCGCATAGGCCGCGCTCACCTTGCTCTGGGCCCATAGCGCCAGCAGCAGCGCCGGCCCTACGAACAAGAGGTACAGCGGGTCGATGTAAAACATCGCGTCGCCCTCCCTTCGCCCTACCCTCCGGATGGAGCCGACCTGATCCCGCCGGGTGCAGTCGTCATCCTTCGGCGCCCGGTCCCGGGTCGCCCGGTTCCGGGTCCGCCCCGGCTGGGCCGGGATCCCCCCGGCGCCCGCCCGCCCGGGTGACGGCCGCCACCGGGGCGGCCGCGGGGGCCGCCGAGGCCGCGACGGCCCCCCCGCCCGGTCCGGCGCCGGTACCCAGGCGCTCGCCGACGGCCAGCCGGTAGCCGTTGACCATCTCCAGGGGGGTCATGGGCCGCCGCCCCGCCGGTTGCAGCCGGCGGATCCAAATCACCCCCGAACCGCAGCGGACCGCCACCGCCGTGCGGGTGACGGCGACCACGGTCCCCGGTGGAACCGGCGCCCCGCCGGCCTCCTCCGGGGCCGTGGCCGCACCGGCCATGCTCCGGGCCGCCGGCTCGCCCGCCGGGCCGGGGTGGGCCGGGGCGGCCTGACCGGCGCCTGCGGTCCCCGGCGGTGCCGGCGCCTCCCCGGCCGGCGGCACCGGCTCCGCCGCGGTCGGCCAGGCCGGTTCGTCCGAAGCCGGCGATCCCGGTGCGGCTGCGGCCCCCGCTGCCGGTTCGTCCGCCGCCGGCGGCCTCGTGGACGCGCCAAAGACCTTGAGCACCTGGCCCCGCCAGGTGGTCCGGGCGCCCGGTCGCGGATCCAGGGCCCGGATCTGCCGGGCCACCACCGTGGCGTCCCGGCTCCAGTCGATCCACTCGTCGTCGCGGGACAGCTTGGGCGCCATGGTCGCCTGCGCCGGATCCTGGGGCCGGCGCGGCGCCTTGCCCTCCGCCACCAGGCGCAGGGTCTCGCCCAGCAGCTGGGCGCCCAGCCGGGCCAGCCGGTCGTGGAGCTGGCCGGCGGTGACCTGGTCGTCCAGCGGGATCGACCGCTGGAGGATGATGTCGCCGGTATCCAGCCCCTCATCCATCCACATGGTGGTGACGCCGGTGACGGCATCGCCCGCCAGGATGGCCCACTGGATGGGGGCGGCGCCGCGGTGGCGGGGCAGCAGGGAGGCGTGGACGTTGATGGCGCCTAGCCGCGGCACCTGGAGCACGGCGGCGGGCAGGATCTTCCCGTACGCCACCACCACCAGCAGGTCGGGCCGCCAGGCCCGCAGCTGTTCCACCACCGCCTCGTCCAGCCGCTCCGGCTGGAGCACGGGGATGCCGTACTCGGCGGCCACCGCCTTGACGGGCGGCGCCGCCGGCTCCAGCCCCCGGCCCTGGGGCCGGTC
>DATCLH010000001.1:0-9103 GCA_036564035.1 Thermaerobacter sp. | reverse complement strand
GCTCCCCGGCCCGGGGGTCGCCGCCCCCTGCCAGCCGCAGGGCGGGATGCCCCGGCCGCGCCGGGTGGTTGAACGGGCACACCACCTGGCAGGCGTCGCAACCGTACAGGCTCTGGCCCAGGGCGGCCCGTTCCTCCGCATCCAGCATGCCCGGTTTCTGGCTCAGGAAGCTGATGCAGCGCCGGGGATCCAGCTGCCGCGGCCCGAGGAACGCCCCGGTGGGACACGCGCGCAGGCAGCGGTCGCAGCCGGCGCAGGCGTCGGCCAGGGGCTGGTCGGGCGGCAGGGCCACGTCGGTGACCAGCTCGCCCAGGAAGACCCACGATCCCCAGCCGGGCACGATCAGGCAGGCGTTCTTCCCGATCCAGCCGATGCCCGCCCGCTCCGCCCAGGCCCGGTCGACCAGCGGCCCGGTGTCCACCTGCACGGCCCAACGGCAGCCGGGGACCCGGGCCTCGAGCCAGCGGCCCAGAGCCTCCAGCCGCCGGCCCATCACGTGCTGGTAGGAGCGGGTGCGGCCGGCCGCGGCCACGTAGCCGCGCAGCCCGCCGGCATCGCCCCCCGCCGCGGCGCCGCCCCGAGGCCCCCGGCCAGGGGGATCGTAGGCCATGGCCACGGCGACGACCGAGCGGGCGCCGGGGAGGAGGCTCTCCGGGTCCGTTCGCCGGACGGGATCGGGGTCTTCCCAGGGGGTGGCCATGCCCAGGGCCTGCCGTCGACGCAGCAGGGCGGCCAGATCCAGCTGGGGTGTGGCCGGGGCCACCCCCACGGCGACGAAGCCCAGCCGCCGCGCCTCGGCCACCAGCGCCGCCTTGAGCTGCGCCCCTCCGCCCCCGCCGAGGGGTTCCGCCCCGCCCGTCCTCGGGACCACGCCGGGGTTCCCACCCCCGCCCGAGGGGGGGCCGTCCAATCCGACCGAAGGCATGCCGTCCATCGCCCGTCCTCCGATCCGTCCCAGAGGCGCGTTTCGATTCCGAGCCGCCGTTACGAGCCGCCGTTGCCATGACGGGCCGTCGTCCCGCCCAGGGCCGTCGCGCCACGCGCCGTCGTGCCCAGCGGCGCGCCGGCCCCGCGAGGGACCGCACCCCGCGCCGCCGCGCGCAAAAAGGCGGCCACCCGGTTGCCCGGGTCGCCGCCCGACCCCGTCTTTCCTCGATTGTACCGTCTACCGACTGGGGTGCCGACTACCAGGTTGGACCGGCCGTGGGTCCGTTCCCCGCCAGCTGTTGCTCGGCCAGGGCGATCATGCGCCGGACCATCTGACCGCCCAAGCGGCCGCCCAGGCGGCCGCCGATGGCGCCGCAATCCCGGGTCGTCATCTCGCCCCAGCCCCGCTCGCGGATCTGGTGGGCCAGGCCGAGCTCCTCGGCCACCTCCCACTTCTGCCGGTCGAGGGCCGCATCATACGCCGCGGGCGAGGTCATCCCCGGCGGCACCAGGCCGATCTCCTGGGCGACCTCCATCTTCAAGCGGTCCAGCCCCGGCTGCGCGCCGGGAACCAGCAGGTCGCCGGCGCCGCGTCGTCTGGCCATCGAGGCACCACCTCAGGTTCGGTATTCGGCCGCGAAAGACGGGCCATTCGTAGTGTGGGAAGCCCGCCGGGGCCGATACCCCCCATCCCTGCCACGGCTGGACGAACCTGCAAGCCCCAGGGGCCGCGCCCGGGACCTCCTCAGTCCGCCCCGGGGTCGCGGGCCCGGAAGGCGTACCAGACGGGGTTGAAGGCGGCCACCCGGCGCCGCCAGCGGCGCCGGGCCAGCACGTACCGGCGCCAGCGCACCGTGCCCCACAGGACCACCAGCACCCCCAGCGCGGCGGCGTAGCCCACCGGCTGCCGCCGCCCCAGCTCCCGGGTCGTCGCCTGCCACAAGGTCAGCGGTTCGACGCCCCGGTCGCTCAGCAGCGGGATGCGGTCCACCACCTGGTCGCCGACCCGGACGACCAGCGTGCCCACCCGCGCGCCCTTGGCCAGGGGTGCCCGCAGGCCGGCCTCCAGCTCCACGTCCTTGTGCACCGCGGGGGCCGGTTCGTCCCGAGGAACCAGCCAGCGGGCGCCGTAGGCCGCGACCGCCCCGACGGCCGCCTCCTGGCCGCCCTCGACGGGGACGCGACCCACGGCCTCCCCGGCCCGCACCAGCTCCAGGGGACGGAAGCGGGCGAAGCCCCAGTCCATCAGGGCCGCCATGTCCCGGTACATGCCGGTGGGGTGGGCGCCCAGCAGCACGCCGATGAGCTCCACGCCGTCCCGGCGGGCCGAGGCGACCAGGGCGCCGCGGGCGGCGCTGGTGTACCCGTTCTTGACGCCGGTGGCCCCCTCGTAACGCCAGAGGAAGCGGTTGTGGTTGTAGAGGACCCGCTCGGACTGCTTCTCCGGCCAGGGCATCCGGTACTCCCGCGTCCCCACGATGCGCCGGAAGGTGGGGTTGGCCATGGCCACGCGGGCCAGGGTGGCCAGGTCCCGCGCCGAGGTGTAGTGGTCACGGCTGGCCAGGCCGTGGGGATCGGCGAAGTGCGTGTGCTCGAGTCCCAGGTCCCGGGCCCGCTGGTTCATCCAGTCGACGAAGGTCTCGACCGAGCCGGCGACGCCCTCGGCGATGGCCACGGCGGCGTCGTTGCCCGACTGGAGCATCAGCCCGTAGAGCAGCTCCTCCAGGGTGCGCTGCTCGCCCAGGGCCAGGTAGAGGCTGGATCCCTCCACGCCGAAGGCGCGCTCGCTGGTGGTGATGACCTGGTGCAGGTCCCCCCGCTCGATGGCCAGCAGGGCGGTCATGATCTTGGTGGTGCTGGCCATGGGCATGCTCTCGTCGGCATTGTGCTCGAACAGGACCTGGCCCGTGGCGGCGTCGATGAGGATCGCGGCCCGGGCGTCGGCCGCGGGGGGACGCTCAGGAGCGCCCTCGGCCGCCTCGGCCCGGGGCAAGCCGCCGGGTGCGCCGCCGGGCCCGGCCATGCCGGGCAGGACGCCCGTCACGGTGCTCAGCACCAGCGTCCACACCAACCACAGGACGAACCCGGCCCGGCGCCGGCCCCGCCGCCGGGGTGCCGCACCGGGCCCCGCCTGCAGCCGCCGCCGCGCGCCGCCCCTCCCCTGCGGCCCGCCGGCCGGCGGCCGGTCATGCCCTCCCGCCAACCCCAATGGCACCTCCTCACCATGCGGAACGGCCCATCCGCGGGGATATCCTTCAGGCTGTTGGCCACCGGGCCCGCCGGTTCCTCCTGGCTCTGGCGCCCTTGCTGTCGGTAGATCCTGCCAGCGGCGGCCCGGTTCCCCGCGGGGCGGCGGGACCAGGGCGGGCGGTGGGGTAGCGCTCGAGGACGGCGGGCGGGTTGGATGTCAGCCACGGCCCGCGGCGGCTGACGATGTGGGCCGCCATGGCAGCCGGCCGGCAGGAGCGACGCGGGCCGCCCGCATAGACTAAGGGATAACCGGAGCCACCGGGCCGCAGGCCGGGTGGGCCGCCGGCCCCGGTGGCCGGGACCATCGGGAGGTTGGCCCCATGGGCGGGCAGGGACAGCTGGCCATCTCCGTGGAAACCCACCCGTCGGAGTTCCAGCGGGTGCTGGACGAACAGCGGCTGGTCTACACCGTGTTCCGGTCGCGCCAGCGCTGGGTCTTCCTCACCGAGTTCGTGCCCCAGCCGGCGGCGCAGGCCGCGTCCCACTTCGTCCACCAGGTCGTCCTGCCGGAGATGCTGTTGGACCACCTGGACTCCCGCTACGCCGCAGTCGACCCCGACGACCGCCTGGCGGTCTGGAAGCAGAGCCTCCCCCTGCTGACCCAGCCGCCCCTGGCCCGCGGCACCGCGGCCCTGCTCCTGCCGGAACTGATCCAGCACGGGCGGCTGAGCATCCTGGGCTGGTTGCGCTTCCGCGGCGAGCGGTTCCTCCGCAGCCTGGTGGCGGAGCTGGCGCGGACGGGCCTGCAGCAGCTCTGGCTGGAGCGGGCGCTGAAGCAGTTCCTGGGCACCCTGCGGCCACCGGCCGAAGGCCCGGCGGAACTCTGGGTCGAGGGGCAGGGGTCCACCCTGGTGATCCGCGAGCCGGGCGGTCCGCCCCTGTACCGGGAGTTCCTGGAGGGCCACCTGGATCCCCGGGTGCCGCTGGAGAAGGAGGACCTGGCGGTTGGGCTGCTCAAGGCCCTGCGCCCCCGGCGCGTCCGGCTGGAGGGCACCCGCCGCCAGCTGGCCGAGCGGTTGCGGGAGGCCGGGCTCGAGGTGGTGGTGGAACCGGCCGGGGAGGCCGGCGACGGCCCTCGCCGGCCCGACGGCGGGCCCTAGCCGGCCCGACGGCCGTTGAAGGTCACCCGCGGCCGCCCGAGGGCTGAAGAGGCCTGCGGCCATCCGAGGCCCGAGGAGGCTAGCGGCCGCCCGCGGCCGCTGGAGGCCGTCGAGGCTTGAGCCCGGGCCGGCGTCCAGCCGGGTCGGGGCGAAACCCGTCCCGTCGGGTCCACGTCCGGTACCAGCCTGGTACGAGTCCGGCACACCGCGTCCCAACGACGACGGCGGCGGAGACCCGCCGCCGCGTTCCTTGTTCGATCCCGCGAAGCAACCTGCGCCAGAGGCCTGCGCTGCCCGGGCGGGGCCGCGGTCAGGCCGCCTCGTCCCGCCGGTTCCAGATCCAGGCGGCGCCGACGAGGTAGACCAGCCACTCCACCGGCCACGGTCCGGCGTCGGTCAGGTCCCAGGCGACCCGGGCGGCGGCGGCCATCGCCACCACGGCCACCAGGCGCAAAGGCTGGTGCCACCGCCGCCAGGCCCAGTGGGAGCGCCAGGGCCGCGAGCCGGCACGACGGCGCAGCGCCGTGCCCCGCCACCGGGTTCCCGGAGATCCGGACCGGATCCCGCCGGGCCGCACCACCCCCCGGGCCCGGGGATCCCGGCCCCCGGGCAGCACGCGGAACCGGCGCCGCTGCTCCCGCTCACAATCCGGGCAATAGCGGGCACCCCGCCGGTCCGCCTCAAAGGTGCGCCGGCACCGGTAGCACTGGGCGAGATGCCTGGGGCCCATGCCGCTCCCCCCTGGAGGACCCGCCGGACCCGCCCCAGGGCGCGCCCGGCGGCCCGCTCAACCTTCCCTCAATCTGAGTTTAACCGCCGCCGCGGCCGGATCCTGCCATTCCCTGTCGAAGGCGCCGCCCGGCACCCGGCTTGCCGCCCGGGGCCGGCCGTCCAGGGCGGGCAGGGGCAGCCGGTCGCCGCGCCAGATGGCGATCAGGTCGGCCAGCACGGCGCTGGCCGTGGCCTCGCCGCCGGCCCCCGGCCCGGCGAAGCGCACGGCGCCCACCGGATCCGCCTCGATGAGGATCATATTCTCCACCCCGGCCGCCTGCAGCAGCGGATCGTGGGGTGGCAAGAGCTCCGGCTGCACCGCCAGCCGGGGCGCGGGCCCGGTCCACTCCGCCGTGGCCACCAGCCGCCAGCGGGCCCCCTGGCCGGGGCCGGCGGCGGGCGCCGCCTCCAGGATCCGGCGGAAGGCCGGGTCGTCCAGACCCCGCCGCTCGACGCTCGTCCAATCCACCGGCTCGCCGGTGACCAGCATCGCCAGGATGGCCAGCTTGCGGGCGGCGTCGCGGCCGGAGAGATCGTCGCTGGGATCGGCCTCCGCGTAGCCCGCGGCCTGGGCCGCCCGCACCGCCTCGTCCAGGCTGGCGCCCTGCTCGACCAGGGTGAGCACGAAGTTGCAGGTGCCGTTCAGCACCGCCCGCAGGCGCCGCACCCGGTTGGCGGCCAGGCACCGCAGCAGCGGCCGGATGATGGGCACGCCCCCGGCCACGGCCCCCTCGAAGGCCAGTTCCACCCCCGACCGGCGGGCGACGGCCACCAGGGGGGCCAGGGACTCGGCCAGCAGGGCCTTGTTGGCCGTGATGACGTGACGCCCGGCCTCCAGGGCCTGGAGCACGTAGCGGCGGGCGGGCTCGACCCCTCCGATCAGCTCGATCACCACGTCGACCTCCGGATCGGCCAAGAGCCGCTCCGGGTCGGTGGTCAGCAGGGCGGGGTCGACGGCGGCGGCCCGCGGTTTATCCGGGTGGCGCACCAGCGCCCCCTTGAGCCGCGGCACGCCGCCCAGCCGCTCGACCAGCCAGGGGGGTGGATCCAGCAGCCGCTGCGCCACGGCGCTGCCCACGGTGCCCAAACCCAGCAGCGCCACCACGGGACCCCTCACGGGCGCCCCTCCCCCACGGCGGCCACCGCGCCGGGCGGGGCCGCCGGCGCGGCGGCCGGTTCCTCCAGCCAGGTCATGACCCGCCGGGCCACGCCCGCCGCGTCGACCAGGAAGCTGTCGTGGCCCCAGGGGGCCCGCCAGACGTGCCAGGCGACGTCCTTGCCCGCCCGGCGCAGGGCCCGCACCAGGGGCCGCTGCTCGTCCACCGGGTAGAGCAGGTCCGAGGTGATGCCGAGGACGTAGACCCGGCTCTGCACCCGGCCGGCCGCGGCCTCCAGGCCCCCGCGGTCCCGGCCCACGTCGTGCAGGTCCATGGCCCGGGTCAAGGTCACGTACGTGGCCGGATCGAAGCGGCGCACCAGCTTCTCCCCCTGGTAGTGCAAGTAGCTCTCGATCTGGAACCGGAAGGCTTCAGCGCCGGAACGGGCGGCGGTGGCGTAACCGCCCAGCCGCTCGGCCACCGGATCGGTCCCCGGCGGCACCTCGGCCCGGCCGAAGCGCAGGGCCCACTCCTCGCGACCGCGGTAGGTGGTCATCGCCAGCATGCGGGCCAGCGCCAGTCCCCGGCGCGGCGGCTGCTCGCTGGGGTAATCCCCGCCCTGCCAGGCCGGATCGGCGAAGATGGCCTGGCGCTGGACCTCGTTCCAGGCGATGGCATGGGGCGAGGCGGCGGGCGGAGCGGCCAGCACCGCCACCGCGTCGACCCGGTCGGGATAGGTGAAGGCCCACTCCAGGGCTTGCATGCCGCCCAGCGAGCCGCCCACCACCAGGGCGAGCCGCTGGATGCCCAGGGCGTCCAGCAGGCGGCGCTGGGCGTGGACCATGTCGCGGACGGTGATGGTGGGGAAGCGCCCGCCCCAGGGACCGGCCCCCGGCGCCATGGGGCTGGAAGGCCCGGTCGACCCGTAGCAGCCCCCCAGGACGTTGCTGCACAGGACGAACCAGCGGCGGGTGTCGATGGGTTTGCCCGGGCCCACCGCCTCCTCCCACCAGCCCGGGCGGTCGGCGGGGTCGTGGGCGGCGACGTGGGCGTCGCCGGTCAGGGCGTGGCAGATGAGGACGGCGTTCTGCCGCCGGGGATCCCAGCGCCCCCAGGTCTCGAAGGCCAGTTCGACCCGGGGCAGGTGGCCGCCCAGCTCCAGCTGCAGCGGCCCGATGTCCACACGGCCGCGACAGGGGATCACCGCGTCCCCCTCCCTCCCGCGCCCGCTCCCCGAAGGGGTTCCGGATACGAAATTACCCCTCCCGAGAGGGAAGGGCCGAAAGGAGTTCCGGCGCCCTCTCATCTCTCAGGATCCGGCCGGATCCTGCAGGAGTTGGCACCTTACCGGCCGCTGCGGCGCGGCCGGCGGTTGCCGGGCTTCATCGGGCCAGTCCCTCCGCCACTCTGGATAAGAGAGCAGACGCGCTCTGTTGTGGCTGTTGAGAGTGATGCTAGCATGCCCGGGCGGGGAGGTCAACGACCTCCTGGCTCTGGGCTGAAGAGTGTGGGTCCCAGAAGGGAAAGGCGGTTGGCGAGCCAAGGGATTGGTAGCCAGTCCACATCCCGGAGGTGACTCGCACTGGACTTGCCCCGGTTTCGTGGACACCCCGGCACTTGGGGCGTAAGCCCCGGAAAGGGTGATCCCCATGCCGGCCACCAAGCCGCCGGACCCTCCCGAGTTCCGCCGGGGCACGGATGATGCGCCCCGCACCCATTGAGAGCTGCGGTGGACGCATGGGGTCCGCTGGGGTCGGAAGCGGGTCGCCCGGCTAATGCGGGCCATGGGGCTCTGTGGCGTGCACCGGCGCCGGACCCGGGGGATCACCCGCCGGGATCCCCGCCGCCCGGTCGACCCCCGACCGGCTGCATCGGGAGTTTGTGCCCGATGCCCCCAACCGGATATGGGTGGCAGACCTCACGTAGCATCGATGCCTTCTCCCGTGCCGTGGTGGGCTGGGCCATGGGGGGACCGCCCCGTCGCGGAGTTGCTGGTGGACGCCGTTACCATGGCGGTGCGGCGTCGCCGGCCGGGGCCCGGCCTGACCCACCACGCCGACCATGGGGCATAGGACACCTCGTTAGCGTTCACCCGTCGCTTGGAGGCCCTGGGCATCGCCCGATCGATGGGTTCTGTGGGCGATGCGCTGGACAACGCGATGGCGGAGAGTTTCTACGCGACCCTGCAACGGGAGCTCCTCGACCGCCAAGCCTGGCCCACACGGGATCAACTGCCGCATGGCGATCTTCGAGTACGTCGAAGGGTTCTACAACCGGCAGCGGCGTCCCTCGGCCCTTGGTTCCCTCTCGCCCGACGAGCACGAGGACCGTTGGCAGCAGGAGCGAAAGACTCATTCACAGGAAGGGGTTGTCGCGTAAGCCTCAACCTGTCCACGAAACCGGGTCAACTCCAAAGCGGGTCAACTCCAAAAAGGTGGTCGTCCCGATGGCCAACACCCTTTACCTCAAGCGGGTCGTGGAAGATGTCGTACGTCAGCACCTCGCCCAGCAATTTGGGGTGCCATTCAAGTCCCGGGTACTAAAGCTCGTCGCCGGTGGCACCCACGAATTCGACGCGGTCTCCGACGACGGCAGAGTAGTGGCATCGATCAAGTCCGCTTCGGGCAAGACCTCCGGAGGGAAGAAGCCAGCGGGCAAGATAAACGCAGCGGTAGCCGAGCTATACTACCTCACGCTTATCGACGCTCCCATACGCATCCTCGTTCTGACAAGTGAAGAGTTTTTTGGGATCATGGAGAAGCACCTTCGTGGCAGGCTGGCCCCGGGCATTTCCCTGATGTACGTGCCGCTACCTAATGATGTACGGCAGCGTATGACGGAAATCCAGGCGCTCGCCAGTCAGGAAGTGCAACCAGTACGCCAGCTGGACGGAATGTCCTAAGGGGCGCCCGAAAGATCGTCTCGTTGGGCAACGCTTACCTGAGCCCTGGGCAAGGC